>DASSQM010000393.1:0-7613 GCA_035702465.1 Anaeromyxobacter sp.
GACGAGGCCGGCGGCGCGAAGGGGCTCGGCATCCTCCCCGGGCGGATCCGCAAGCTCCCCGAGGACCAGAAGCTCCCGCACATCGGCTGGTCGCCCCTCGCGGCGACCGCCACGGCGCCGCCGCTCTTCGCGGGCATGGACGGCGCCTACGCCTACTTCGCGCACTCCTACGCCGCCCCCGCCGACGCCGCCGGCGTCGCGCTCACCACGACGCACGGCGTCCCGTACTGCGCCGCGCTCGCGCGGGGAAACCTCTACGCCGTGCAGTTCCACCCCGAGAAGAGCCAGCGGGTGGGGCTCGCGTTCCTGGAGCGGTTCGTCCGGGAGAGGCGGCGGCCGTGATCGTCATCCCCGCCATCGACCTCATGGGCGGCGAGGCGGTGCGCCTCGAGAAGGGCGACTTCGCGACGAAGAAGGTCTACGCGAAGGACCCGGCGGAGAAGGCCGAGGAGTTCCGCGCGGCGGGCGCGACGCTCGTCCACGTGGTCGACCTCGACGGCGCGAAGGCCGGGCGGCCCGTGAACCTCGACACCGTCGCCGCGCTCTGCCGGGTGAAGGGCATCGAGGTGGAGCTCGGCGGGGGCCTCCGCACGCTGCCCGACATCGAGCAGGTGCTCGCGCTCGGCGCGTCGTACGTCGTGCTCGGCACCGCGGCCGTCGAGCGGCTCGGCCTGGTGGAGGAGGCGTGCCGGAGGTTCCCGGGCCGGGTGCGCGCGGGGATCGACGCCCGCAACGGCGAGGTGAAGGTCGCCGGGTGGATCGAGGGCACCGGCATGAAGGCCGTGGACGTGGCGCGCAAGGTGAAGGGCGCCGGCGTCTCGCTCGTCGAGTACACCGACGTGGGCCGCGACGGCATGTTCACCGGCGTCGACGCGGCGGGCGCGGCGCGGCTGCAGGCCGACGTCGGCGTCGAGGTGGTGGCGTCCGGGGGCGTCGCGAGCCTCGCCGACGTCGCGGCGTGCAAGCTCGACGGCCTCGCCGGCGTCATCGTGGGCAAGGCGATCTACGAGAAGCGGATCGATCTCGCCGAGGCCGTGCGGCTGGCGCGCCAGTAGATCCAGAGGCCGAGCATGCCCGCGAAGCGCATCATCCCCTGCCTCGACGTGAAGGAAGGCCGCGTCGTGAAGGGCGTCAACTTCCGGAACCTGCGCGACGCGGGCGATCCGGTGGAGGCCGCCGCCCGCTACGACGAGCAGGGTGCCGACGAGGTGACCTACCTCGACATCGCCGCGACGCAGGAGAACCGCGGCACGCTCGTGTCGCTCGTCGAGCGCACCGCCGCGCGCGTGTTCGCGCCGCTCACCGTCGGCGGCGGCGTGCGGAACGAGGCCGACTTCGTGGCGCTGCTCCGCGCCGGCGCCGACAAGGTCTCGGTGAACTCGTCGGCGGTGAAGGACCCGTCGCTCGTCGATCGGCTGTCGCGCATCGCCGGCGCGCAGGCGCTCGTCGTCGCCATCGACGTGAAGCGCCGGCCGCGCACGAGCCCGCAGGAGTGGGAGGTGTACGTCGCGGGTGGCACGCGGCCGACCGGCGTGGAGGGCATCGCCTGGGCGCGCGAGGTGGCCGATCGCGGCGCGGGGGAGCTCCTGCTCACCTCCATGGATCGCGACGGCACGCAGGCGGGCTACGACCTCGAGCTGCTCGAGCGCGTGTGCGACGCGGTGCGGATCCCGGTCATCGCGTCCGGCGGGGTCGGCACGCTCGAGCACATGGCGGAGGGGCTGCGCTTCGCGGACGCCGCCCTCGCCGCGTCGATCTTCCACGACGGCAAGCACACCGTGCAGGAGGCGAAGGCGTACCTGCGCGCGAAGGGAATCCACGTCCGGCCGTGAGCGCCGCGACAAGGGGGAGTTCCATGGCAGACGAGCGGTTCCTGGCGCAGCTCTGGGCCACCATCGAGTCGCGCAAGGCGGACGACACCGCCTCGAAGAGCTACACGCGCGAGCTCCTCTCGAACCCGCCGCGGATCCGGCGCAAGATCATCGAGGAGGCCTACGAGGTCAACGAGGCGCACCAGGCGCTCGCGGACGGCAAGGACTCGAAGGACCACCTGGCGCACGAGGTGGCCGATCTCGTCTATCACCTCCTCGTCCTGCTCGCGTCCGCCGACGTCACCCCGAGCGAGGTCTACGCGGTGCTGGAGCGGCGGCACAAGCCGGCGCCGGCGGGCAAGCCGGCCAGCGGCGGAACCCCTTGACGGCGGAGGGGTTTTCGGCTAATTGCGACCGTTCCATGGCAAGGCGGAGCCGGGCGCCCGGGCGCCCGGCTCGTTTTGCGTCGGCGGTCTCCTTTAGAAATCGAGGACGAGAGCGAATGACCGGCGTGCGCGTCAAGGATGGCGAGTCCTTCGAGAATGCGATGAAGCGCTTCAAGAAGCAGTGCGAGAAGGCGGGGATCCTCTCGGAGATCCGCAAGCGCGAGCACTACGAGAAGCCCTCCGTCAAGCGCAAGAAGAAGGCCCTCGCCGCGAAGAAGCGCGCGCTCAAGAAGATGCGGAAGGGCGTGTAGCCCCGATCCGCGCTGGGTCTTTCCATGGCCCTCAAGGAACGGCTCGACGAGGACATGAAGCAGGCGATGCGGGCAAAGGCCCAGCTCCGGCTGGACACCATCCGCATGCTGAAGAGCGCCATCAAGTACCGCGAGATCGAGCTCGCGAAGGCGCTCGACGACGCCGGGGTCATCGCGGTCGCCGTCGGCGAGATCAAGCGCCGCAGGGACGCCATCGAGCAGTACCGGGCCGGCAACCGCCAGGATCTCGCCGACAAGGAGCAGAAGGAGATCGAGGTCCTGCAGGCGTACCTGCCGCAGCAGCTCACGGAGGCCGAGGTCCGCGCCAAGGTCGACGAGGCGGTGAAGAAGGTCGGCGCCCAGGGGATGAAGGACATGGGCGCCGTGATGAAGGCCCTCATGCCGGAGGTCCAGGGGCGGGCCGACGGCAAGGTCGTGAGCGACCTCGTGAAGGCGCGGCTGTCGGGGAAAGCTTGAGCTTGGTCGAGCGAAGGGGCAGCCGGATGAGGCTGCCCCGTAGCGAACACGGGGGGTCTGGGGGGCGCAGGCCTCATCGCGCCCCCCAGCAAGAATGATCCCCGAGGCGGTCATCGACGAGATCCGCGACCGCGTCGACGTCGTGGCGGTGATCGGCCGCCACATGGAGCTGAAGCGATCGGGCCGGACGTGGAAGGGCTGCTGCGTCTTCCACGGCGAGAAGACGCCGAGCTTTCACGTCTACCCGGAGGACAAGCACTTCCACTGCTACGGCTGCGGGGCGAACGGCGACGTCTTCAAGTTCCTGCAGCGGCTCGAAGGGAAGGAGTTCCCCGAGGTGGTGCGGGAGCTCGCGCGGGAGGCGGGGATCGAGATCCCCGAGGCGGAGGAGGAGTCCGGCGAGCAGAAGCGGCGGCGCAAGGAGCGCAACGAGATCCTCGCCGCCTGCGACGCCGCGGCGCGCTACTGGGCGGCGCGGCTGTCGTCGAGGTTCGGAGCGGAGGCGCGCCGCTACCTGGAGGAGCGCGGGATCACGCCGGAGTCGATCGGGAGGTTCAAGGTGGGGGTCGCCGCGGACGAGTGGAACGACCTCGCGCCGCGGCTGAAGGAGAAGGGCATCGGGCCCCCGGCGCTGGCGAAGGCCGGGCTCGTCATCGAGCGGAAGGAGAAGGGCGGGACCTACGACCGGTTCCGCAATCGACTCATGTTCCCCATCGCGGCCATGGACGGGCAGGTGATCGGCTTCGGCGGCCGCGTCCTGCCCGGCGCCGCGAAGGACGACAAGGGCGCGAAGTACATCAACACGCCCGAGACCCCGCTCTACAAGAAGTCGAAGGTCCTCTACGGGCTCGATCAGGCGCGCGAGGCGATCCGCAAGACCCGCAGCGCCGTGCTCGTCGAGGGCTACTTCGACGTGATCGGGCTCCACCAGGCGGGCGTCGCGAGCGCCGTCGCGGTGTGCGGGACGGCGCTCACGCCCGAGCACGTCGAGCTGCTGCAGCGCTGCGACTGCCGCGAGGTGACGATCCTCTTCGACGGCGACGTGGCCGGCCTCGCGGCGCCGGCCAAGGCCGCCGCGGCGCTCTTCCCGTCGGGCCTCGCGGGCAAGGTCGCCGTGCTCCCGTCGGAGGGCGGCAAGAGCGATCCCGACGAGTTCGCGCGCGCGAGCGGCAAGGCGGGCGTGGACGCGCTGCTCGCCCGCGCGGCGCCGCTCTCGGAGTTCCTCGTCGATCGCGCCGTGGAGCGTCTCTGCGGAGAGCGCCCGAAGGAGGCCGCGCTCGAGGCGAAGCTCGCGGCGGTGCGGGAGCTGAAGGCGTTCGTGCGGATGATGCCGGAGGGCCTCGCGCGCTCCGTCTTCGAGGACGCGATCGCGAAGCGGCTCGACCTCGACCTCGCCGCGCTGCACGCCGAGCTGTCGGGCGAGCGCAGGGCGCCGCGGCCGCCTTCCGTCCCCTCGGGCGCGCCGGGGCGCCCGTCGGGCCTCCCCGCGCGGGCCGGGGCCACCTCCGGTGGGCGCGTGAAGGTGCTCCTTCCGGGGCCGGCCACGGACGCGCTGGCGCTCCTGGCGGCATTCCCCGACCTCGCCGGGATCGCGGAGGAGGAGGCGCTGCCCTCGCTCCTGCCGCAGGGGCCCCTCGCAGAGCTGGCGCGCGCCCTCATCCGGGAGCCGCTCCCGGTCGAGGAGGCGCTCGCCCGCCTGGCGACCGTCGCGGAAGGCCCGGCGCTGCGCCGCGTGCGGGAGGTCGCAGGCCCGGGCCGGCCGCGCCCCGAGGACGCGGAGCGCGAGCTGCGCAGGGCCGCGCTCAAGGCCAGGCTCGAGCAGATCGACCAGGCGCTCGCCGTCGCGAGCCAGAAGGTGGCGAAGGCGGGGAGCGCGGCGGTGGACGGGCTCGACGTCGAGGGGCAGCGGCTCCTCAACCTCCAGCGCGATCTCCGCAAGCGTCTCCGCGATTTGGAGCGGCGGCCAGGATGAAACACGCGCTCCGAAGGATTCTGAACAGGTTGGCCGGGCTCCCTCGCCCGGAGGCAGTTAAAGAACAGCACCACCGAGCAGCCGAGCCGTCGAAGGAGCCGAGCGACATGACCACCAGGGGCCACGCCGCCAAGAAGCCGCCCAAGAAGCACGCCGCGAAGGCGAGGAAGCCCGCGCGCGTCGCGAAGGGGCGGTCCGCGAAGGTGGCGAAGCAGGAGTCCGCTCGCGCCGCGAGGGCGAAGGTCGAGAAGCTCGAGAAGGTCGAGAAGCTCGAGAAGTCGCAGGCGGAGAAGCTCGCCAAGGCCGAGAAGGCCGAGAAGGCGTCCGCGAAGAAGAAGGGCGCCGCCGAGAAGCCGGAGAAGCTCGAGAAGGCCGCCAAGGGCGAGAAGCCGGCGAAGCTCAAGCGCGGCCACGGCGCCGACGAGGAGGAGGCGGAGGGCACCGAGGAAGGCGCCGAGGCCGAGGGCGACGAGGACGAGGACGAGGTCGACGCGCTCGCCCACGACGACATGAGCGACATCACCGAGCGCCCGGGCATGAAGGAGCTCATGGCGCGCGGCCGCGAGAAGGGCTTCGTCACCTACGACGAGGTGAACGACGCGCTGCCGTCCGACATCGGCTCGGACCAGATCGACGACGTCATGTCGATGTTCGGCGAGCACGACATCGAGGTCGTGGACGGCGCCGAGAAGAAGATGAAGCTCCCGGACAAGCCGCCCGAGCCCGAGGCGAAGGCGGAGTCGTCCGAGGAGGAGAAGGAGGAGGAGGACGACGCCGGCTACGGCAAGTCGAACGACCCGGTCCGCATGTACCTGCGGAAGATGGGGTCGGTCTCGCTCCTCACCCGCGAGGGCGAGGTCGAGATCGCGAAGCGCATCGAGGAGGGCGAGAAGGAGGTCCTCGCCTCCGTCCTCGCGTCCGAGATCGCCATCCGCGAGATCAGCGAGCTGGGCGAGCGGCTGCGCAAGGGGAAGATCCGCGTCCGCGAGATCGTGAAGGACGCGGGCGACGAGCAGCAGGCCGAGGGTGAGTTGGAGGAGATCGAGGAGGAGGTCGTCGAGGCCGAGGCGCCCGCGAACGGCGCCGACGGCGCGGAGGGCGCCGTCGCCGTCGAGGGCGCCGAGCCCGAGAAGCCGAAGATCCCGAAGGAGGAGGAGCGCAAGGTCGAGCACGTGCTGAAGCACATCGACCGGATCAAGAAGCTCGACCGGGATCGCGAGAAGGTCGAGGAGAGCTTCCAGGCGAAGAAGATCTCGCAGGTGAAGCGCCGCGAGCTCGTCTCCGAGAAGAAGGCCATCGAGGCCGAGATGATGGAGAACCTCGAGGCCATCCAGCTCAACAAGAAGCAGATCGACCGCATCGTCCAGAAGCTGAAGGGCTTCATCAAGCGCGTCGAGGAGGCGGAGCGCGAGATGTTCGATTGCGAGCGGCGCACGAGCGTGCCCGCGCGCGAGCTCCGGCGCGTGCTGCGCGAGACGCGCGAGGACGAGGCGGGCCGCAAGAAGCTCGCGCGCAAGCTCGGCACGTCGATGGAGGAGGTGGAGGAGCTCGACCGCGTGATGCGCACGGCCGGCCGCAAGATCATCCGCGTGCAGGAGGAGGCGGAGGTCCCGGTCGACATGCTCCGGAAGACCTACCGCGCCATCAGCGAGGGCGAGCGCAAGGCGGAGCGGGCGAAGACGGAGCTCGTCGAGGCGAACCTCCGGCTCGTCGTCTCCATCGCGAAGAAGTACACGAACCGCGGGCTGCAGTTCCTCGACCTCATCCAGGAGGGGAACATCGGCCTCATGAAGGCGGTGGACAAGTTCGAGTACAAGCGCGGCTACAAGTTCTCGACCTACGCCACCTGGTGGATCCGGCAGGCCATCACGCGGGCGATCGCCGACCAGGCGCGCACCATCCGCATCCCGGTCCACATGATCGAGACGATCAACAAGCTCATCCGGACGAGCCGCTACCTCGTGCAGGAGCTCGGGCGCGAGCCGACGCCGGAGGAGATCGCGGAGAAGATGGAGCTGCCGCTCGACAAGGTGCGCAAGGTCCTCAAGATCGCGAAGGAGCCGATCAGCCTCGAGACGCCCATCGGCGAGGAGGAGGACAGCCACCTGGGGGACTTCATCGAGGACAAGTCGCTCGTCAGCCCCTCCGACGCGGTCATCAACATGAACCTGGCCGAGCAGACGAGGAAGGTGCTCGCCACGCTCACGCCGCGCGAGGAGAAGGTCCTTCGCATGCGCTTCGGCATCGGCGAGAAGAGCGACCACACGCTCGAGGAGGTGGGGCAGGACTTCGAGGTCACCCGCGAGCGCATCCGCCAGATCGAGGCCAAGGCGCTCCGCAAGCTGCGCCACCCGTCCCGGTCGAAGCGGCTCAAGAGCTTCGTCGAGAGCTGATGGATTATGGTAGGGAGGAGCCCGCCGGCCGAAGCGAAGGGGCCCATAGCTCAACGGCCAGAGCTGTCGGCTCATAACCGATCGGATCCAGGTTCGAATCCTGGTGGGCCCATGGACGAAAGCGAGGAGCGAGAGCCTTGTCGCTGCGTGAGAAGCTGAAGGCGCTGGAGGAGCTGCAGCAGATCGACCTCGAGACGAACGAGGTCAAGGCGGAGCTCGACGCGCTGCCCGCGCGCCGGACCGAGGCGGAGGCGGCGGTCACC
>DASSQM010000394.1:0-8202 GCA_035702465.1 Anaeromyxobacter sp.
GTCGGAGCGCCGCCGGCCAGCAGCGCCGCCACGACCGTGAGTCCCGCCATCACCGTCCGTCGACTCGTCATCGTCGCCTCCTCGAGTTGAAAGCCGTTCACCTACCGACGAGGCGCGGCGCGCGCTTCTCGAAGAACGCGCGGACGCACTCCTCGTGATCCTCGGACACCCAGACAGGGCCAAAGAGCTCCGTCTCGTACTCGATGGCGGCGTCGAGCGGGACGCGCGCGGTGGCCTGCGCGAGCCGCTTGTAGGCCCGGACCGCGAGCGGCGCGTTGGCGGCGATCGTCCGCGCGAGCTCCAGCGCGCGGTCCAGCACGCGTTCCGGCGGGACGACCTCGTCCACGATCCCGATCGCGAGCGCCTGCTGCGCGGTCAGCGTCTCGCCCGTGAGCATGAGCCGCAGCGCCTTGTTCGTCCCGAGCAGCCGGATGAGCCGCGGGCCGCCGCCCCACCCGCTCATGAGGCCCATCTTGATCTGGCGGTACCCGAGCGAGGCGGTCTCGCTCGCGATGCGGAAGTCGCACGCGATCGCCGTCTCGCACCCTCCGCCGAACGCGTGCCCGTTCACCGCCGCGATGACGGGCCACGGGAAGGCCGCGAGGAGGTCGGTCACCTCCTTCATGGTGGAGATCATGTGGCGGGCCTCCTCCGCCGTCTTGATCTGCTGGAACTCCTTCAGATCGCCGCCCGCGAGGAACGAGGCCCTCCCCGCGCCGGTGAGGACGAGCGCGCGGAGCCGGTCTTCCTCGCGCAGGCGGAGGCAGAGCTCGCGGAGCTCGCGGATCGTCTGCATGTTGAGGGCGTTGTGGACGTCGGGCCGGTTCACCGTGATGACCCCGATGTCCGCGTCCTCCTGGTAGAGCAGGTTTCCGTTCACGCCGTCCTCCGTCCCGTCCGATCCTCGAGGTCCGCGATCGCCTCCGCCGCGAGCCGGGCGACGTCCCAGGGCGAGTCCGCCATCCGGACGCCGCTCGCGCGGAGCCGGTCCACCTTGTACTCGAAGCTGCGGCCGTCGCGGACGAACATCGTCCCGGGGTGCCCCATCTTCGCGAACGGCGGCGCGCTGCGCCCGACGAGGTACGCGATCACGGGCCGTGCGATCGGGTTGCGCGCGAGCCACTCGGCGGCCTGCTCCTCGTCGCTCCCGCCGATCTCCCCGAGGAGCACCACGGCGCGCGTCCGAGGGTCCGCGGCGAGGAGGGGGAGCAGGTCCGCGAACGTCGATCCCTTCACGGGATCGCCGCCGACGCCGACCACCGTCGACTGGCCGACGCCCGCGCGCGTCAGCTCCTGGCAGACCTCGTACGAGAGCGAGCCGCTCCGGGAGAGGACGGCGACGGGCCCCGGGGAGCAGACCTGGCTCGGGATGAAGCCGAGCTTCGACTCGCCGGGGCTCACGAGCCCGGGGCAGTTCGGGCCGACGACCGTGCAGCCCGCCTCGCGCGCCATCGCCCGGATGCGGAGCATGTCGTGGACGGGGATGCCGTCGGTCGTGCACACGACGAGGCGCAGCCCGGCCCGGATGGCCTCGACCGCCGAGTCGGCGGCGCGCGCGCGGGGCACGAAGATGATGCCTGCCTCGGCGCCGGTCGCCGCGCGCGCGTCCGCGACGCGATCGAAGATCGGCACGCCCTCGTGCTCCTGCCCACCCTTCCCCGGCGTGACGCCCGCGACGATGCGCGTGCCGTACTCGCGCATGACGCGCGCGTGGAACGAGCCCTCGCGGCCGGTGAGCCCCTGCACGAGGACGCGCGTCTCGCGCTGGAGGAGGAAGCTCACGGCGACCCCCCGGTCGCGAGGGCGGCGGCGGCCTCCACGGCGTCGCGCAGCGCCGGCCGCGACCGGAGGCCACGCGCCGCGACGAGCGCGCGCCCGCGCTCGGCCTGCGTGCCCTCGAGCCGGACGACGAGCGGCAGCGCGAAGCCCGGCAGCCGATCGAGCGCCTCGAGGAGCGACTCGGCCACGACGTCGACGCGCGTGAGGCCGCCGAAGACGTTCACGAGCACGGCGCGCGCCCGCGGCAGCGCGGCCACCTGGCGGAGCGCCGCGGTCACGGCGTCGACGCCGAACCCGCCGCTCACGTCGAGGAAGCACGCCGCCCGGCAGCCCGCCGCGTCGAGCAGGTCCATCACCGCCATCGTCTCGCCCGCCCCGACGGAGAGGAGCCCGACCGCGCCGTCCAGCTCCACGTACTCGACGCCCAGCGCGCGCAGCGCCTGCCCCGGCTCCGCCGCGAACGGCGCGGCGAGCCTCGCCACCCGCGCGTTCCGCCACGCCGCGTTGTCGTCGCAGAACGCGCGCCCGCCGCGGGCGCGCGCGTCCGGACCCGCGGCGACGAGCTCGACCTCGAGCACGAGGAGCTCGTAGGCCTGGAAGGCCGCCCACAGCCGCGGGATGGCGGGCCCGGCCGCCGCGGACCACGCGCGCAGCGCGGGCGCGGCGAGGAGGTCGCGGACGTGCGTGTCCCAGAGGCCATACCGGACGTCGACGTCGACCGAGGCGGAGGCCGCGGTGTCGGGCGCGGCGTCGCCCGCGCGCGCCTCCACGCGGATCGCCGCGGTCGACGGCTCGATCGCGATGCGGACGCGGAGAGCGCTCCCCTCCAGCGCGCCGGCGGACGGCACGCCGTGCTCGTCCAGCATCGCCGCGAGCTGCTCGGGGAGGATCCACATCAGGCGGCGCTCCGGTCGAGGCCGCCGAACCACCTCACGATGGCGTCGAGCGGCGTGCCGGTCGGGAACACGCGCGCGACGCCGAGCTCCTGGAGCTTCGGGACGTCGCCCGGGGGGATGGCCCCCCCCACGACGACCTTCACGTCGTCCCGGATGCCGAGCGAGGCGAGGCTCGCGAGGAGCTTGCGCGTGAGCGAGAGGTGCGCGCCGGAGAGGATCGAGAGCGCGACCACGTCCACCGACTCCGCCCGCGCCACCGCCGCGATGCGGTCCACCTCCTGGTGCAGGCCCGTGTAGACGACCTCGACGCCCGCGTCGCGGAGCGCGAGCGCGACGACCTTCGCGCCGCGGTCGTGGCCGTCGAGGCCCGGCTTCGCGATCAGCACTCGGAGCCTTCCCGCCATGGCCACGCCTCCGTCACACCGTCGCCGGTTCCTGGAACCGGCCGAACACGTCCAGGAACACGCCGTTCATCTCGCCGACCGTGCAGTACGCCTTCACGCACGCGAGGAGCGGCGGCATGAGGTTCCGCGTCCCGCGCGCCGCGTCCCGCAGCTCGCCGAGCGTGCGGCGCACCTCCGCCGCGTCGCGCCGCCGCTTCACCTCGGCGAGCCGTGCCACCTGCCGCTCCCGGATGCGGGGATCCGGCTCGTACAGCGCGAGCGCCGGCTCCTCCGGCTTCGCGAAGCGGTTCACGCCGACGATCACCTTCTCGCCCGACTCGATCCGCTTCTGCTGCCGGAACGCCTCCTGGGCGATCTCGCGCTGGATCTGGCCCTGCTCGATGGCGCGGACCATGCCGCCCATGCCGTCGACGCGCTCGATGAGCGCCGCGATCTCCGCCTCCATGCGGTCGGTGAGCGACTCCACGTACCAGGAGCCGCCGAGCGGGTCCGCGACGGCGGGGACCCCGGTCTCGAAGGCGAGGACCTGCTGCGTGCGGAGCGAGAGCTCGGCGGTCGCCTCCGTGGGAAGCGCGAACGCCTCGTCGTACGCCGCCGTGAACACGGACTGCACGCCGCCGAGCACCGCGGCGAGCAGCTCGTACGAGACGCGCACGACGTTGTTCATCGGCTGCTGCGCCGTGAGCGTGCTCCCGCCGCACACGCAGCCGAACCGGAACATCCACGAGCGCGGGTCCTTCGCCCGGAAGCGCTCGCGCATGATCCTCGCCCAGAGGCGGCGGCCGGCGCGGTACTTCGCCACCTCCTCGAAGAAGTCCATGTGCGTGTAGAAGAAGAAGCTCACCTGGCGCGCGATGGCGTCGACGTCCATGCCGCGCGCGACGCAGGCGTCGAGGTACGCGACGGCGTCGGCCAGCGTGTAGCCCATCTCCTGGACCGCGTTGCACCCCGCGTCGCGGAAGTGCGCGCCGGCCACGCTGAGCGCGTTGAAGCTCGGGGCGTGCTCGGCGCAGTGCTCGATGGTGTCGACGACGAGCCGGATCGACGGCGGCGCCGGGTAGATCCACGTCCCGCGCGCCACGTACTCCTTCAGGATGTCGTTCTGGATCGTGCCGTTGATGCGGCTCTTCGGGACGCGCTGTTTCTCGCAGACCGCGAGGTACATCGCGAGCAGGATCGCCGCCGTGCCGTTGATGGTGAACGAGGTGGAGATCCGCTCGAGCGGCAGCCCGGCGAAGATGACCTCCATGTCGTCGAGCGTGTCGATGGCGACGCCGACGCGGCCCACCTCCTCCTCGACGCGCGGATCGTCCGAGTCGAAGCCCATCTGCGTGGGGAGGTCGAGCGCGACGCTGAGGCCGGTCTGGCCCTGCTCGAGCAGGAACCGGTAGCGGGCGTTCGTGTCCTCGGCGGTGCCGAAGCCGGAGTACTGGCGGAACGTCCAGAGCTTGCCGCGGTAGCCGGTCGGGAAGAGCCCGCGGGTGTAGGGGAACTGGCCGGGAAAGCCGATGGTGGCGGGGTCGCGCGCGTCGCCGCCGGGCCCGGGCGCGTACAGCGGCTCGACCGGGATGCCCGACGCCGTCGCCGCCGGCTCCGCCGGCCGCCTCGCCACCTCCGCCTCCCATGCCCGGCGCTGCTCGTCCCACGTGCTCATGTTCCGGTCCCCCGGGCCCCGCGGCCGGCGCGCTCCGTCACGTCGCGGTACGCCGCGTACGCGCGGCGGCAGTGCTCGCGCGCCAGCTCCTCCGCGCGCTCGGCGTCGCCGGCCTCGATGGCGTCGTACACGGCGCGCAGCTCGCGGACCGCCTCCTTCATCCGGCCCGGCCGCGAGAGCGAGATCGGCTTCGCCCGCGCGAGCGCGTCGCCGATGCTGGACGCGATCTGCTGCATGCGCCGGGAGGACGCGAGCCCGATGTACTCGTGCCAGAAGTCCACCTGCAGCTCCTTGAAGCGCGCGAGGCTTCCCGTCCTCGCGGCGGCCTCCATCCGCTCGAGCGTCCCGCCGAGCGTGCGGAGCGCCGCGAGGGGCCGGCGGCGGGCGGCGAAGTAGGCGACGAGCCCCTCGAGCGCCCCCCGCAGCGCGTAGAACTCCTCCATCTCCTCGAGCGGCGGGAGCTCGGCGACGACGACGCCGCGCCAGTGCTCGCTGCGGACGAGGCCGTCGGTCTCGAGCTTCCGCAGCGCCTCGCGGATCGGCGTGCGGCTCACCTTCATGCGGGCCGAGAGGTCCTCGGTGACGAGCCGCTGCCCGGGCGCGAGCAGGCCCTGCGAGATCGCCTGCCGGATCGCCGCGTAGGCGAGCTCGCCGACCGGGCGGTGGCCGGCGTGGCACGACAGGTCGAAGGGATCCGGCTTCTTCCGCATGGGGACGCCGATCGAGCGTCGCTGCAGATTGGATCCAATATCCAGCCTGCGTCAACGGGCCGCGGGGGACTCCGCGCGCTTCGCCGCCGTGGCGCCGGGCTCCCGCCCGGGCGAGCGGACGTCCGCCGCGGTCGGCGTAACCCTCGCGCGCCGCGCGTGTTCTTATCTCCGGCATGACGACTGCCCACCGGATCCCGCGCGCGGCGCTCGCCGTGCTCGCCCTCGGCGCCCTGCTCGCCTCGGCCTGCGTCGTGGCGGCCCGCCCCGCCCCTCCGCCGCCTCCGCCTCCGCGCATCATGGCGGCGCCGGACGCGGTCGGGATCGCGGCGCAGTTCGCGCGCTCCCGCGGCCTCGTGGTCGAGTACACCGTGGCGGCGCGACTCGACCGCATGGGCCGCTGGCACGTCGACCTCGGTGGCGCGGGCGGCCGAGATCGGGCGCGCGTCGTCCTCGACGGGTACTCCGGCAGGATCCTGCACGCGCGCCTGCACGGCCCGCGCGGCGAGGTCTACCAGGAGCCTCAGCAGGGCGCGCCGCCTCCGCCTCCGCCGCAGGGCGGCGCGGACCCGAACGCTCCTCCTCCCCCTCCTCCCGCGCCCGGCGCTCCACCTCAGCCCGGAACGTCCGAGACTCCGCCGCCGGGCGCGGGGACCCCTCCGGATTACACGCCCCCGCCGCCCGATGCGCCGCCGCCGCCGCAGGGCGCGCGATAGGGGTCACGGGTCGCCGGTCGGCGTCACGGTGGCGGCCTCCACCATGAGGACCACGGTCCTCGCGGGGGCGCGCGTGCGGTGGGCGACGCCGCGCGGCACCGTGAACCCGAGGTGACGGCCGAGGACCACGGTGTCCCTGGCCTCGACGTCGATGAGGAGCTCGCCGTCGAGCACGAGGAAGAACTCGTCCTCGGCATCGTGCTTGTGCCAGTGGTACTCGCCCTCGAGGTGGCCGGGTCGAGCGCTGTCATGGGCGCAGCGCGGCGGCGCCCCGGTGGCGGCCGCGGCTCCGGTTGGACTAGCATGCCGCGCCTTGTCGATGCGGAGGACCCATGCCCGAGGCGCCCGAGGTCGAGACCGAGAAGCTGCACGAGGCGATCCACGAGGAGCTCGAGCGGGAGGGGGGCGGGTTCATCCGCAACATCGCGCTCAGCACCGCGCTGCTCGCCGCGCTCGCCGCGATCGCGAGCCTCCAGGCCGGCGCCACCGTGAACGAGGCGCTCTTCCTCAAGACGGAGGCGACCCGGCTCCAGGCGGAGGCGAGCGATCAATGGGCCTATTACCAGGCGAAGGGCGTGAAGGCTTCGGTCGCGGAGGGGGCCGCCGCGGCGTTCGCCGCCGCCGGCAAGGAGGCGCCGCCCGCGTACGAGGAGCGGCGCCGGCGCTATGCCGAGGAGCAGGAGGCGATCCGGGAGAAGGCGACGGAGAAGGAGAAGGAGCGCGACGCGAAGGAGCGCGAGTCCGAGCACCTCCTCCACCACCACCACCGCTATGCGGCGGCGGTCGCGTTCTTCCAGGTGTCCATCGCGCTCGGCGCCGTCGCCGCGCTCACGCGCGTCCGGCCCGTGTGGTTCGCGTCCATGGCGATCGGCGCGGTCGGGATCGCCTCCGCGCTCTCCGCGCTCCTCGCGAGCTGAGGCGGCGACCGCCGGTTAACCTTCGCCCGGCCCGCGGGTCTCCCGGGGCATGGCCGGTCTCCGGCTGCTGCCGCCGCTGTGCGCCACCCTGTCGCTGGCGTCCGCGTGCGCCGCGAGGACCTACCGCGTGCCGATGAGCGCGGCGGAGCTCTCCGCCCGACGCGAGCCCGAGGCGCTCGTGGCGTACCTGACGCAGCCGGACGCGAGCCCGTCCGTCTGCGATCCGCGCTCGACCGGGCCGCGCTTCTCCCACCTCGGCGCGGACGCTCGGCGGGCGCTGTTCGACGCGTTTCGCGCCGGCAAGATCGCGCCCCCCACCTGGCGCGATTGCGCCTCGGCCGTCCTCCGCGGCCCGGAGGCGGCGAGCTCGAGCGCCTTCGCCGCCGAGGTGCTCCAGGCGGCGCTCGCGGCGATCGAGGACGGCGATCTCGAGGTCGACGGCGGCGCGCAGGCCCGGCTCGACGTCCTGCAGCAGGTGTACGCGCAGCGTCCCTCCTCCGTCGCGGTTCGCTCCTCGCTCGCGGACGAGCGCGGGGCCGCGCTGCGCCGCGACCTGGCCTCGCGTCGGCTCGGACCGGCCGCCCGAAGCCGTGCGGCGGACCTGTCGACGCTCCTCGATCTCGAGCGCGGCCGGTTCCAGGGCGGTGCGCTCGACGCGGGCGCGCTCGAGGCGATGGCGGCGGCAGGTGACGAGCGGACGCTCCGCTGGGCCGCGGCTCGTGGTCCGGACGTCGCGCTGCGGGAAGAGGCGCGGCGCACCATCGTCCGGCTGCACGTCCGCGCCTCGCCGTTCCCCGAGGTGCAGGCGAATCGCGCCGCCGTCGAGGAGGCGCTCATGCGCGACGGGTGGAACGCGGTGCCCGTCGATCGGCTCGCGCAGGCGAATGGCTGGATCGAGCCGGCGCTCGGGGCGCCGCGCACCGTCGTAGTGGAGCAGCACGTGCCGGAGCAGTGGGCGAGGCTCCTCGCGCTCGCGGGCGATCGGTCCACGCCGTCCGTCCTGCCGTGGTTCCGCATGCGCGGGAATCTCTACGTCGCCGCCCAGGGGCTCCCGACCCCCATCACCGTGTGCGCGGCGGCGGAGGAGCTCGACCCGACGCCCTGCCTCGCGCCGCGCGACCTCGCCGTC
>DASSQM010000395.1:0-10912 GCA_035702465.1 Anaeromyxobacter sp.
CATGGCGAGGAACAGGGCCAGGGAAGCGAGCGTCCCGACCCAGAAGATCGCCTTGGCGGACCGGTCGGTGATCCTCATGGACACCTCCGTGCGGCCGTAAAGGATTGCGACGGACGGGCTAAGCGAGGCGTGTGCCACGCAAAATCGCGTGCAACGCCGATACCTTACGCACGTTCAGCGGGAGCGCGCACCGCTCGGACGGTGCGCGCCGCACCCCGGGGCCGGTGTGCACCGGCAGGCGGGGGCGACGCGCGCCGGGACCTGCCCGCGGTGCGCCGCGGTATAAACGTCGCCCCTCGGAGTGCGGGCCGGACGCGCCCATTCACCAGGAGAAGCCGCAATGCTTCGTTCCCGATCCGCCATCGCCGCGCCCTGCCTCGCGCTCCTCGCCGCTCTCGGCCCGGGCGCCGCGCGCGCCGCCGACCTCCAGGTCGGGGTGACGCTCTCCGCGACGGGGCCGGCGGCCTCGCTCGGCATCCCGACGCGCAACACGTTCGCGCTCCTCCCCGACCGGATCGCCGGCGTGAAGGTGCACTACACGATCCTGGACGACGCGACGGATCCCACCACCGCGGTGAAGAACGCCCGGAAGCTCACGAGCGAGAACGCCGTCGACGTCCTCCTCGGGTCGAACTCGACGCCGGGCTCGCTCGCCATGCTCGACGTCGCCGCCGAGACGGGCACGCCGATGATCGCGCTCGCCGCCGGCAAGAGCATCATCGCGCCCGTCGACGACAAGCGCCGCTGGGCCTACAAGACGCCGCAGAACGACGACCTCATGGCGGACGCCGTCGTCGACCACATGAGGTCGAAGGGCGTGAAGACGGTCGCCTTCATCGGCTTCGCGGACGCGTACGGAGAGGGCTGGTGGGGCTCGTTCTCGAAGGTCGCCGAGGCGAAGGGCCTCAAGATCGCGGCGAGCGAGCGCTACAACCGGACCGACACGTCCGTGACCGGCCAGATCCTGAAGATCATCGCGGCGCGGCCCGACGCGGTGCTCATCGGCGCGTCCGGCACGCCCGCGGTGCTCCCGCAGAAGACCCTCGTCGAGCGCGGGTACAAGGCGCTCGTCTATCACACGCACGGCGTCGTGAACCCCGACTTCCTCCGCATCGGCGGAAGGGACGTCGAGGGGGCATACCTCCCCATCGGCCTCGCAGTGGTCGCGAAGCAGCTGCCGGACGATCACCCCTCGAAGAAGGTCGCGCTCGACTTCTTCGCGAAGTACGAGTCGGCGTACGGCGCCGGCACCGCGAACACGTTCGCGGCGCACGCCTGGGACGCGTACCTCCTCCTGAACGCCGCGGTCCCGGCGGCGCTCAAGAAGGGACAGCCCGGCACGAAGGAGTTCCGCGAGGCGCTCCGCGCAGCGCTCGAGAGCGTGAAGAACCTCGCCGCGTGCCACGGCATCTACAACACGTCCCCGACCGACCACCAGGGCTTCGACGAGCGGGCGCGCGCCATGGCCCGCATCGAGAACGGCACCTGGAAGATCGTTCACTGAGCGCGCACGAGGCGCTCGTCAGGAACGTGCCCGTGCCCCTGCCCGTGCCCGTCGCCGATCCCGAGCGGAACGGGATCACCGCGCCGGCGCCCAGGGCTCGCAGATGACGACCGACATCGCCCTCCTGCTCCTGCAGGACGGCGTCGTGAACGGCGCGATCTACGCGCTCCTCGCGCTCGCGCTCGTCCTCGTGTTCTCGGTCACGCGCGTCATCTTCATCCCGCAGGGCGAGTTCGTCGCCTTCGGCGGCCTCACGCTCGCCGCCCTCGAGGCGGGGAGGGTGCCGGGCACGCTCTGGCTCCTCTGCGCGGCCGGCGCCGCGGTCGCCGTCGTCGAGGCCGTGCGGCTCCTCCGGCGCGGCGAGCCCCGCCGCGTACCGCGCGTCGTCGCGGCGAGCCTCGGCATCCCCGCCGCCCTCGCGCTCGCGCTCCACGTCCTCCCGCTCGCCGCGCTGCCCGAGCCGGTCCGGGTCCTTCTCGCGCTCGCGCTCGTCGTGCCGCTCGGCCCGGCCATCTACCGGCTCGTCTACGAGCCGCTCGCCGGCGCGTCCGTGCTCGTGCTCCTCATCGTCTCGGTCGCGGTGCACGTCGCGCTCGTGTCCGTGGGGCTCCTGTTCTTCGGCGCGGAGGGCGCGCGGACGGCGGCGTTCTCCGACGCCCGCTTCGCGCTCGGCCCGGTCCTGGTGAGCGCGCAGTCGATCTGCGTCCTCGTCTTCTCCGCCGCCCTCATCGCCGCGCTCGCGCTCCTCTCCGGGCGGACGCTGTGGGGGAAGGCGCTCCGCGCGAGCGCCATGAACCGCACCGGGGCGCGGCTCGTCGGGATCCCCACGCGCCTCACCGGCCGCGCGAGCTTCGCGCTCGCCGCGCTCGTGGGGGCGTTCTCCGGCGTGCTCGTCGCGCCGGTCACCACGCTCTACTACGACACGGGCTTCATCATCGGGCTGAAGGGCTTCGTCGGCGCGATCGTCGGCGCGCTGGCGAGCTACCCGCTCGCGGCGGCGGGCGCGCTCCTCGTGGGCGTCGTCGAGGCGATCGCGTCGTTCGAGGCGTCCGCGTACCGGGAGATGATCGTCTTCACGCTCATCCTCCCCGTCCTGCTGTGGCGCTCGCTCCGAACGCGCCACGTGGAGGAGGACGAGTGATCCGCGCCGTCGCGCCGCTCCTCGTCTTCGCCGCGATCGTCGCGGCGACGCTCGTCCTCGGCGAGTACCGCGTCGTGCTGCTCGTGTACGTCGGCCTGAACGCGCTCGTGGCGCTCGGGCTCGTCCTCCTCACCGGCGTGGGCGGGCTGACGTCGTTCGGACAGGCCGCGTTCGTGGGGATCGCGGCGTACGCGACGGCGGTGATCACGACGGGCGGGGCGGGGGCGCTGCACTCGCCGTGGACCGGGCTCGCCGCCGCCCTCGCGCTCGCCGCGCTCGCGGCGGCGGTCCTCGGAGCGGTCACGCTCCGCCTCTCCGGTCACTACCTCCCGCTCGGCACCATCGCGTGGGGCATCGCCATCTCGATCCTGTTCGGGAACCTGGAGGTGCTCGGCGGCCACACCGGCCTCTCCGGGGTCCCGCCGGTGCGCCTCCTCGGCTTCGCCTTCGACACGCCCCGCCGCTCCTGCCTGCTCGTCTGGGCGGTGCTGCTCCTCGCGGTCGCGACCACGCGCAACCTCCTCGACTCGCGCCAGGGCCGCGCCATCCGCGCGCTCCGCGGCGGCCGCGTCATGGCCGAGGCCATGGGGGTCGACACCGCTCGCGCCCGGCTCGCCATCTTCGTCCTGGCCGCGCTGCAGGCGGCGGCGTCGGGCTGGCTGTATGCGCACTTCGAGCGCTTCGTCTCGCCCACGCCGTTCCGGCTCGGGGCCGGGATCGAGTACCTCTTCATGGCCGTGGTGGGCGGCATCGGCCAGGTGTGGGGCGCGCTCCTCGGCGCGGGCATCGTCACGTTCGTCCTCCAGTGGCTCCGCGACGTCCTCCCGCGCGTCGTCGGCCAGGCGGGCGACTTCGAGCTCATCGCGTTCGGCGTCGTGATGGTCGCGCTCCTGCAGCGCGCGCCCGACGGGCTCTGGCCGTGGCTCGGTCGCCTCCTCGAGAGGTGGCACGGAACGCGGCCCCCGGCCCGGGACGCGCCGCCGCTCGAGCGGCGGCCGCAGCCGCGCCGGGGCGAGCCGCTCCTCGCGGTCGAGCGCGTGACGAAGCGCTTCGGCGGCCTCGTGGCCGTGGACGCGGTGAGCCTCTCCGTCGCCGCCGGCGAGATCGTCGCCGTCATCGGTCCGAACGGCGCGGGGAAGAGCACGCTCTTCGACCTCGTCTCGGGCGTGCAGGAGCCCGACGCGGGCGAGATCCGCTTCCGCGGCGAGGCGGTGCAGGGACGCGCGCCGCGCCACATCGCGGCGATGGGCCTCTCGCGCACGTTCCAGCACGTGCGGCTCCTGCCGGGCATGACGGTGCTGGAGAACGCCGCGCTCGGCGCGCACCTGCGCGGGCGCGCGGGCGTGCTCGCCGCGAGCTGGCGCCTCGATCGCGCCGACGAGCGGCGGCTCCGCGCCGAGGCCGCGCGCCAGGTCGAGCGCGTCGGGCTCGGCGACCACCTCCTCGATCCGGCCGGCGCCCTGCCGCTCGGGAAGCAGCGCACGCTCGAGATCGCGCGGGCCCTCTGCGCCGATCCCTCGCTCCTCCTCCTCGACGAGCCGGCCGCGGGCCTCCGGCACCAGGAGAAGCAGACGCTCGCGGAGCTCCTGCGCGCGCTCCGCGCCGAGGGCATCTCGATCCTCCTCGTCGAGCACGACGCCGAGCTCGTGATGAGCCTCGCCGACCGCGTGGTGGTGATGGACTTCGGCGAGAAGATCGCCGAGGGGCTCCCCCGCGACGTGCGCCGGGATCCGGCGGTGGTCGAGGCGTACCTGGGGAGCGTCGCGTGAGCTCCGGCGGCGCGATCCTCGAGGTGCGCGGGCTCGAGGTCCGCCACGGCAAGGTCTCGGCGGTCCGCGAGGTGTCGCTCCGCGTCGAGCGCGGCGAGATCGCCACGGTGATCGGGCCGAACGGCGCAGGCAAGACGACGCTCCTGTCGGCCATCGCCGGGCTCGTGCCGAGCGCCGCGGGCGAGATCCTCCTCGAGGGCCGCTCCATCGTCGGCGCGGCGGTGGAGGAGAACGTCGCGGGCGGCCTCGCCCTCGTGGCCGAGACGCGCGAGCTCTTCGCGGGGATGACCGTCGAGGACAACCTGCTCCTCGGCGCGTTCCCGCTCCGGCGCGCACCGCGCCGCGACCGCGACGCGGTCCGCGACGAGGTGCTGGACGTGTTCCCGCGCCTGCGCGAGCGCCGCAGCCAGCTCGCCGGCACGCTCTCCGGCGGCGAGCGGCAGATGCTCGCCCTCGGCCGCGCCCTCATGTCGCGCCCGCGGCTCCTCCTCCTCGACGAGCCGTCCCTCGGGCTCGCGCCCATCGTCGTCCGCGAGATCTTCCAGGTCATCGTCGACCTCCGGCGCCGCGGCGCCTCCATCCTCCTCGTCGAGCAGAACGCGCGCGCGGCGCTCCAGATCTCGGATCGCGGGTACGTGCTCGAGACCGGCGAGGTCGCGCTCGCGGGGTCGGCGCGCCAGCTCGCCGAGGATCCGCGCGTCGTGGAGACATACCTGGGCCTCGGAGACGGCGAAGCGAGCTGACGAAGGTGGGTGGACGCGGCGCCGCGAGCCTGACACGCTGATCTCGCCGCGGGGGTCGACATGCGAGCCATTCGGGTGGCGTGTCTCATCGCGATTCCAGCCGTGTGCGCCGCCGACGTCCCGGCGGACCCGCCGCTTCCGCGCTCCGTCGAGGAAGCCGTCGCGCGCATCAAGTCGGACTGGCTCTCCGCGGACGATCGGGAGCGGCTCCTGAGAAGCCCCCCGGGCGTCGCCCTCCAGCTCCACCTCGGTCTCGGCATGCGCGTCCGGAACCAGTTCGGCCTGTGGCGCGGAAACGATGCGCTCCTCGCCTCGTGCGGGCGGGCGCACCCGGACGACTGCTCGGGCGTCATCCTGGACGCGCTGTGGCGCTCCATCCGCGCGGACGCCGACCCGAAGCTGGTCCGGCGGCTCGACGCGCACTTCGAGCTCGTGCGCTCCATCCGCGTCCGCTATCGAGGGTTTCGTGATCTGAAGACCGGCGAATGGCTGCGCTCGCTGCGGCAGCAGGTGGATTCGGCGATCGTGGAGCGCAAGCGGGCCGGCGGCGACGACGTCGCGCTGACGATCCGGGTGGTCGGCGATCCCGACCCGGAGTGCCATACGCGGGCCGAGGTCTCCGAGGAGGGCTCCGGCGAGGCGTCGCTGCTCGGGTTCCTGGACTGGTTCGCCTGGCGGAACGCATTCACCGTGCGTCACGACCCGCCGGTCCTCGAGCTCGCGTTCTCGAAGAAGTGCGCGTGGCCGCAGCGCCCGGACGGGATGCTGTACTCGCCGTGGCGACCGCCGTGAGGCAGGGACGTGCCTCGCTGGCCCGGAACGGGTGCGCGCTACGGCTGCGCCGCGGCCGCGCGCGAGTTGTCGCGCCGCCCCTCCGCCTGCACCCACCCCTTGCCGCCGATGGGCAGCGAGTTGGTGCGGCCGAGGCGCGCCGAGGGGCCGTGCACGATGCCCGCGAGCGCGACCTCCAGCTCGAGCGAGATGCGCCCTTCCCCGACGTGGCCGGCGCCGGACCGGAGCGTCGCGTCCACGCGCCCGGGAGCGACGAGCGGATCGTCGAGCGGGATCGCGCAGGTCTGGCCGCTCGCGAACGCGATCGCTCCGTCCTTGCCGATCTTCCCGGCGAGCTCGCAGGACTTCCCGTTGGAGGCGAGCCGGAAGAGGACCGCGCCCGGGGCGTCTCCGGCCCGCAGCACGACGTCGCCGCGCGCCTCGAGCCTCGACGCGAACGGGATGTCGGTCGTGCGGATGGTCGCCTGCACCCGGTAGGTGCCGAGCACGCCGTCCGGGACGGAGGGGGCGGCGGCGAGGGCCAGGGCGGCGAGGAGGGCGCGCACGCCTTCCTCGTAACCGCCGGCGACGCGCGCTTCCACGCGGCCCCGGCGGGGGCGGGCCTCCACCGGACGCCGCGAACCGGCTACCGCGCCCGCGCCGCCTCGGGACCGCCCGCCTCGTTCACGCTCGCGAGCGCCGGGCGCCCCTCGCGCGCCGCCGCGTGCGCGTGCCGGTCCTTCGCGATGAGCATGTAGATCGCCGGCACGAAGAACACGGTGAACGCCGTGCCGATGGCCATGCCCGCGACGAGCACGAGGCCGATGCTGTTTCGCGCCGCGGCGCCGGGGCCGGTGACGAGCGTGAGCGGGAAGTGGCCGCAGACGGTGGCGACGCTCGTCATGAGCACGGGTCGGAGCCGCGTCACCGCGGCCTGCTTGACCGCCTCGAGCTTCGAGTAGCCCTCCTCCTGGAGCTTGTTCGCGAACTCGACGATGAGGATGCCGTTCTTCGACACGAGGCCGACGAGCGTGACGAGCCCCACCTGCGAGTACACGTTGAGCGTGGTGGTCCAGCCGTTCGTGAAGAACTTGATGTTCGGGTTCGGCATCTTGAGGAAGACCATGACGAGCGCGCCGAACATGGCGAGCGGCACGGACCCCGCGAGGATGACGAAGGGATCGCGGAAGCTGTTGAACTGCGCGGCGAGCACCAGGAAGATGAGCACCACCGCGAGGATGAACGCGGGCAGGAACTTGTCGCCCTCGACGCGGAGCTGGCGCGACTCGCCCGTGTAGTCGATCACGTACCCCTTGGGCAGGATCTTGGCGGCCTCGCCCTCGATGAACGAGAGCGCCTGGTCGAGCGGGCGGATGGCCACGCCGGAGAGCTTCACCGCGTTGAGCTGCTGGAAGCGATTCAGCGTGCGCGGCGTGACGGAGTCGCGGATGGTCGCGATGGAGGAGAGCGCCACGAGCTGGCCGTTCGGGCCGGTCACGTGAATGTCGCTCACCTGGTCCGGGTTGAGCCGCTCCGTGCGCAGCACCTGCGGGATGACCTTGTAGCTGCGGCCGCCCACGCTGAACCGGTTGACGAAGTTGCCGCCCATGGCCGCGGCGAGGTCGCGCCCGACCGTCTGGAGGTCGATGCCGAGCTCCGCCACCTTGTCGCGGTCGACGACGATCTCGGACTGCGGCTGGTCGATCTTCACGTCGATCTGCGGCGGGAAGGCGAACATGCGGCTCTCGATCGCCTTCGCCTGGAGCTGCTGCGCGAACGACAGGATCTCCGACGACTCGGCCGTCGAGGCGAGCACGATCTCGAACGGGAACGTGCCGCCGCCGGGCAGCGCCGGCGGGAGGATGGGAAAGCTCTGGACGCCGGTGATGGCGCCCACCCGCTGCTGCACCTCGGGCAGGATCTGGAAGGCGTTCCGCTCGCGCTGCTCCCAGGGCTTCAGCGCGAGGCCCCAGAATCCGCCGTTCGGGAACGTGATCTGGAAGGTGAACTTGCCCTCCGGCATCTGCATCACCGTCCGGTTCACCTCGTGCGTGTAAGGCATCACCTGGTCGAGCGTCGAGTTCGCCGGCGTGTCGACGATGCCGAAGATGACGCCCTGGTCCTCGGTGGGCGCGAGCTCCTTCGGCGACTGCGTGAACATGAGGAGGGCGAGCACCGAGAGGATCGCCCAGGCCACGTAGATGGCGCGGCGGTTCTCGAGGACGGTCCCGAGGGTGCGCCCGTACGTGCGCTTCAGCCAGTCGAAGCCGCGGTTGATCCGCCCGGCGAGGCCGCGCTCCTCCTGTCCCTCGCGCAAGAGGCTCGCGGACATCACCGGCGAGAGCGTGAGCGCGACGATGCCGGAGATGGTCACGGCGCCGGCGAGCGTGAGCGCGAACTCGCGGAAGAGCGAGCCCGTGAGGCCGCCCTGGAACGCGATCGGCGTGTACACCGCCGCGAGCGTGATGGTCATCGCGATGATGGGGCCGACGAGCTCGCGCGCGCCCTGGAGCGCGGCGTCCACGGGCTTCAGGCCCTCGCGCAGGTGGCGCTCCACGTTCTCCACGACGACGATGGCGTCGTCGACCACGAGCCCGACGGACAGCACGACGGCGAGCAGCGTGAGCAGGTTCACGGTGAACCCGAACACCTGCATGAGGAACACCGCGCCGATGAGGGAGACGGGGATCGCCACCACGGGCACGAGCACCGACCGGAAGGAGCCGAGGAAGAGGAAGATGACGATGACCACGATGAGCAGCGTCTCGCCGAGGGTGTGCTGCACCTCGTGGATGGCGTTGCGGATGTAGTCCGTGCCGTCGTACGCGATGCGCGACTCGATCTGCTCGGGGATCTCCTTCTGGAGGGCGTCCATCTCCACGTGCACGCGCTTCATCACGTCGAGCGCGTTCGCGGTGGGGAGCGCCCACATGCCGATGAAGACCGCCGTCTCGCCGCTGAAGTTCACCGCGGCGTCGTAGTCCTCGGCGCCGAGCACGACGTCCGCGATGTCGCCGAGCCGCACGATGGCGCCGTTCTGCTCGCGCACCGCGAGCTGCTCGAACTCCTTCACCGAGCGCAGGTCGGTGTTCGCGGTGAGGTTCACCTGCACGAGCGCGCCGCGGGTCTGGCCGACGGCGGCGAGGTAGTTGTTCGCGGCGAGCGCGCGCTGCACCTGGGCCGGGCTCACGTTGAGCGCCGCCATGCGGTCCGGCTTGAGCCAGATGCGCATCGCGAACGTGCGCGCGCCGAGGATGTCGGCGCGCTGGACGCCGTCGATGGCGGTGAGCCGCGGCTGCACCACGCGCACGAGGTAGTCCGTGATCTCGTTCTGCTTCAGGACCTTCGACGAGAACGACAGGTACGCGTTCGCGAACTGCGTCTCGGCCGAGACGATGTTGAGGATGGGGACCTCGGCCTCCGGCGGGAGGTCGCGACGGACCTGGTCCACCTTGGACCCGATCTCGGACAGCGCGCGCGTCGCGTCGTAGTTGAGCTTGAGGCGCGCCGTGATGGTCGAGAGGCCCTGCTTCGACTGCGACTCGATGTAGTCGAGCCCGTCCGCGGCGGCGATGACGCGCTCGAGCGGCGTCGTCACGAAGCCGCGCACGAGGTCCGCGCTCGCGCCCACGTACGCGGTCGTGACCTGGATGGCGGCGCTCTCGCTGCGCGGGTACTGGCGCACGTTGAGCGTCCGGATCGCCTGGATCCCCGCGATGAGGATCACGAGGTTCACGACGATCGCGATGACCGGTCGGCGGATGAAGAGGTCGGTGAACTTCATGCGGGTCTCCGTCCTGCGACCGCCTACTGGTCCGTGGGCTTCGGATCGAGCTTCGCCCCGGGCCCCTGCGCGTCGTTCACCGCGACCGCCATCCCGTTGCGCAGCTTGAACGCACCCGCGCTCACGATGCGCTCGCCGGGCGAGAGGCCGGAGACGACCGCGACGTAGTCGCCGCGCCGGTCGCCGAGCCGCACGAACTTCTGGCGCGCGACGAGCGACGTGCCGCCCTTCTCGTCCTTCTTCTCCTCGAGCGCGAACACCGAGTCGCCGTACGGGGCGTACAGGATCGCGGTGGCGGGGACGACGATGGTCCTGCGCTTCGCGCCGGAGACGACGTCCACGTTCGCGAACATGCCCGGCCGGAGCCGCCCGTCCGCGTTCGGGACCGTGGCGCGCACGCGCACGTTCCGGGTGGCGGGATCGACCTCGGGGTTCACGATGGTGACCTGGCCTTCCCACTTCGCGTCGGGGAACGCGTCCGTGCGCAGCGTCATCCGCTGGCCCGCCTTCAGCTCGGAGATCGACTGCTGCGGCAGCCAGAAGTCCGCGTAGATGGGCGTCACCGACTGCAAGGAGGCGATCGGGGTGCCCGGCGACACGACCTGCCCGAGCTCGACCTGCCGGATCGCGATCCGCCCGTCGAACGGCGCGCGGATGACCTTCTTCGCGATGGTCGCCTCGAGCGCGGCCACCGCCGAGCGGGCCTGCTGCGCGCGCGCCTCGGCCGCGTCGAGGTCCGCCTGCGAGCCCGACTCGCTCGCGCGCAGCGTGCGGATGCGATCGAGGCTCAGCTTCGCGAGCGCGGCCTCGGCCTTGGCGGACCCGAGCTGCGCCTCCTCCGTGGAGGTGTCGAGCCGGACGAGCACGGCGCCCTTCTTCACGCTGGAGCCGGACTCGAACGCGACCTCGCGGACGGTCCCGGGGAGCTCCGCGCCGAGCGTCACGCCGTGGACCGCGACGAGCGTCGCGACGGCCGGCCGGGTGGCGGCCCACTCGGACTCCTCGACCTTCGCGGAGGACACGGCCGTCGGCGGCGGCGCGAACTTCTCGCCGGCGCGGACCATCGTCACGATCTGGCCGGCCTTGATCCCCACGAGGAGGACGACGACCACGACGAGGCCGACGATCACCGAAATCCACATCCTGGATCGGGTCTTCATGTCGTTGCTCTGGACCGCACGAGGCGGCGAAAATAATCGG
>DASSQM010000396.1:0-8228 GCA_035702465.1 Anaeromyxobacter sp.
GCGTCCGCGCGTCCCGGCGCGCTCGCGCGATTCCTCGGCGCCCTCGCGGCGACGATCGCCGCGGTGAACCTGCCGTTCGCGCTCGCCGCGCCGGACGCCTGGAGCTGGTTCTTCCGCTACAACGCGGGCCGCGGCGCGGAGAACTCGATCTGGGAGGCGCTGCGGGTGAAGCCCGGGGCCGCGCTCGACGTCCTGTCGCTCGCGCCGCTCGCCCTCGCCACCCTGTTCGGCGCAGCCGGCGCGGCGCGAGCGGCCCGCCGCGGCGACGCCGGGCGCGCCGTCCGCCTCGCCACCGGGCTGGTCCTCGTCACGTGGATCGCGACGAACAAGGTGTTCAGCCCGCAGTACGCGCTGTACGGCTTCCTCGCCGGCGCGCTCGCCTCCGCGCCGCTCTGGCTCTTCCTCGCGCTCACCGCCGTCTCGGCGGCGGACTACCACCTCGCGTTCGAGCTGCGGGCCCGGAGCTGGGACCCTTGGTTCAAGGACGCGCTCGTCGAGCCGGGCCACGTGGCGCGCACGCTCCTGTGGCTCGCGCTCGCCGCCTGGATCGCACGCGCGCTGTGGCGCTGCGTCAATACTCCCTCGACCAGATGAGGTTCGCGCCTCCGGCCTGGGCATTTCCGTACCGCGACTCGAACATCCAGCGCGGCGTGATCTGGTACTCGACCCGGACCTCGTCCGTGTTCTCGCCGCGCAGCGGATCGGCGGCGAAGTTCCGGGTGTAGAGGACGTAGATCCTCTCCGTCACGTACTTGCCCGCGCGGAAGCCGCCCGAGTCGATCGAGACCGTATCGACCGGCAGCTTGTCCGCGACGAGGTTCTTGAATGCCTGGGTGGCGAGCACGCCGAGGGCGGCCTTTCCGGCCTCCTCGCCGGACAGCGTCGCGATGCCGCCGGCGCCGGGCTTCAGGTCGGTCCGGCCGGTGGCGATGAGCATCGCGATCTCCTGCTCCGAGAGCGTCGGCTGGGACGAGAAGGCCACCTTCGTGGCCTTGAGCGGCCCCTGGACGGTGACGGTGACGACGGCGGCCGGGTTGTCGTAGCGCGCCTGGAACTCGACCAGCGCCGCCGACGGCGGCCCGCCGGTGAACTGGATGCGCCCGCGCTCGACGACGAAGTTCCGTCCGCCGAGCGGCTCGAGGCTGCCGTGCACCACCTCGACCGACCCCTCCGCGTAGTCCTCGGACCCCGTGCGCTCGTACGTGACGTTGGCGCGGAGCTCCAGGTCGATGCGGGGGTCGTCGCTCTTCACGAACAGGTTGCGATCCGCCTGGAGCGTCGCACGGAGGGTGAGGGCCTTCTCCGGCGCGGCCGCGCCGCCGGGCGAGCCGGGGCGGCGCTTCCGCTCCGGGGGACGCCGCCCCACCACGATGTCGCCGCGCTGCTGCAGCGACTGGAGCGAGCGCGGCTGGCGCCTCGGGAGCCTCACCACCCCGCGCGGGACCTTCACGTCGACGGCGAGCGTGCCGCCGTCGTAGCTGCCCGTGGCGTCGGCGCGCAGATCGATCTTCGCGATGTCCTGGCCCGCCCGCGCCACGGTGAACCCGTCGCTCGAGAGCTTCGCCTGCAGCGTGGCCTTGTCGGAGCGCAGGCCGCGGAGCGAGCCGGACGCCGAGACCTGGCCCCCGCCGCGGCGCACCTCGAGCCGGGTCACCTCCACCGCGTCGTCGGTGACGCTCGCCTCGATCGCGATCCCCCCGTAGTCGCCCCACTCCGCGACCGCGACCCTGCCGTCCGCCACGCGGAGCGTGCCGACCGGGGAGAGCCGTGCGAGGGGGCCCTTCGCGCGCCCGTCGAGCGAGAGCGTGCCGCCCGCGCTGCGGATCACGCCGGGGGCGACGGCCGGGAGGAACCCGAGGTCGAGCGCGCGGGCGACCGCGGTGATCTCGGCCGGAGCGCTCCGCAGCTCCGACGGCGGGGCGCCGACCCCGAAGTCGTGCTCGAGCGTGAACGACGCCTCGAGCGTCCCGCCGGTCGCGGCCTTGAGCACGAGCTGGCCGGACGTGCGCGCGCCGGCGTAGCGGGCGTCGAGCTTCGCGTCGCCGAGCGGCTTCGCCTGGATCGCGACGCCCTCGCCCGCGAGCGCCACCGTCAGCTCCGGCGCGCGGAGCGTCCCCGCGACGGACGCGCGGCCCTGGAGCGTGCCCGCGAGCGGCAGGTCCGAGGATGCGGCGCGCGTGAGCGCCACCGGCAGCACCGTCACGTCGGCGCGGATCGCCGCGGCGCGCAGGTCCCGCGTCGAGCCGAGCCGCTCCACCGGGGTGGCGAGCGAGGCGGCGAACCGGACCGCGTCGTGACCGCCGATCGCGACCGTGCCGCCCGCGGTGATGGCCGCGTCCGCGAGCACCACGTCCGCCGCGCCGGACAGGTCGCGGTACCCGGCCCACGCGACGCGGCTCGCCGCGATCGAGGCCTTGGCGCGCGGCGCCGACGGGGTGCCCGAGAGCGAGGCCGTGGCGTCGACGGCGCCCGCGAGGCCGCGCGGGAGCCCGGCGCGCCCGGAGAGCGCGGCCAGGTCGAGGCCGCGGACCGCGAGGCTGCCCTCGAGCGGCGCGGCCCGCGCCGCGCGGAGCGCCGCCGCAGGCCGCTCGAGCAGCGACGACACGTCGAGCGGGAGCTCCGCGTCGAGCGCGACGACGCTCCGGCCGTCCTGCGCGGCCCGCACCGACACCCGGAGCCGCTCGCCCGGATCCTCGGCCGCGATCTCGAGCCCGAGCCCGCCCAGGTCCTTCCACTCCGCGTCCGCGAGCGTCGCGCCGAGGCTCAGCGTCGGGACGGCGACGGACCCCTCCACGGCGACGTCGAGCCCGAGGAGCCCCGCCGCGGGGAGATCGCTGCCCGCCGCGGCGAGCACCTCCTCGAGCGGCACGTCGCGGGCCCGCGCGCGCAGGACGACGCGCTCCGAGGGCCGCCCGCCGGTGGGCACGGGGAGGTCGACGTCGACGTCGACCGTCCCGCCGTCCCGCCGCGATGCGGCGACGGTGCCGCGCACCCGGCGCTCCGCGCCGCTCCAGCGCGCCGAGCCGACGAGCGCGAGGCCGTCCAGGTCGTCGAGCGCCGCTCCCGCGAGCGAGAACGTCGCGGAGATCTCGGGGCGGGCGGCCGTCCCGGTCGCGGTCGCGTCGGCGGTGACCTTGCCCCGCAGCGCGTGGCCCCGCGACAGGAGGCCCGCCGGAAGGCGCGCGAGGTCCACGTCCGCGAGCCGGGCCCGCGCGTCGAGCGTCCGGCCGCGCACGAGGCCGCCGGCGAGCACGATGCGCTGCGCGTCGGAGGTGAGGTCCAGGCGATCCACGCTGGGATCCGAGAGCTTCACGACCGCGGGCGCCGCGAGGATCCACCGCGCGCCGGGGTACGCGAAGGAGAGCTCCGAGACGGCGAGGGTCTCCCGCCGCGCGCCGAGCCGGCCGCGCGCGTCGAGCGTGGCCGGGTCGCGGAAGCCCGGCAGGGCGGCGGTCGCGGAGAGGACGGCCTCGTCGTCCGCGAGCGAGGCGCGGAGCGAGACGCCGCGCGCCACGTCGCCCCCGCCGCCGCGGACCGAGGCGATGCTCCCCTCCACGCGCGCCGACGCGCGGGCGAGTGGGCCGGCGAGCTCGATCCCGAGGCGGGCTCCGCCGAGCGCGACCCTCCCCACCCGGAACGCGGGCGCGTCCACCGCGGCCGCGACGCGGGGCGCCGCGGAGGTCCCCGAGAGCGTCGCGTCCACGCGCGCCTTTCCCTCCATGGGGGCGACGCGCGACCCGAGCAGCGCGCCGACGTTCGCCGTCGCCGCGCGGACGTCCTTCGCGTCCGCCGCGACGTGCCCCGCCACCTCGCCGCCCTCGCGCCAGCGGAAGGTCCCGTCGAGATCGATCCCCGGCGCGGAGGCGATCGCGCGCGACACCTCGATCGTGCCGCGGTCCGCGCGCGCGACGACGTCGGCGCGCGCGATCTCCCCCTTGCGCAGGCGCGAGCGCTGCACCGAGGCGGTGAGGCGGGCGCGCAGGTCGTGCAGCGTGCGCCCTGCGGCGGCGCCGCGCGCGGCGAGCGTCACGTCGCCGGGCGGCGCGGCCGCCACGAGGCGCGACGGGTCGAGCCGCTCGACGGTGGCGTCGAACCCGAACGCCGCCGCGGGGGCGGAGAGCCGGGCCGCGACCGCCGCGTCCGCCCGGCCGCGCGCGCCCGGCCCGGCGGGCTCGGCGCGGAGCGCGACCGTGACGACGGCGCCGTCGGACTCGGCGTACGCGGTGGCCGAGAGGTCGTCGCCGTCGGGCGCCGCGGGATCGAACGCCTTCAGCGTGTCCCGCTCGATCCCGAGGCGGGTCACCGCGATCCTCCCGGCGCGCCGCGCGAGGTCGCCCTCCGCGACGGCCGCGACGCGCGTCCCCGCCAGCTCGACGGTGAGGGCGGGGACGCGGAGCACGCCGCCGGTGTGGCCGCCCGCGATCTCCAGGGAGATCGGGCCCGCCACCGGCGCGTCGAGCGAGCCGCGGAGCCGGAGGTCGACCCGCGCCCGCTGCGGCCCCACCACGCCGCGCCCGTCGACGTCGACCCCGCTCGCCTCCAGCCGCGTGGCCCCGCGCGCGTCGACCCACCAGAAGTCGCCGCCGCGCACGGTGAGCCGCGAGACGAGCACCGTCCAGCCCGCGCCGCCCCGCGATCCCGGCGCCGCCGTGCCCGGCCGCTCGGCGCGGCCGCCGGTCGGCTCGAACGCGCGCGCGATCGAGAAGCCTCCGCCCGGCTCCTCCTCGAGCATGACCGAGGGCGACTCGAGGTCGGCCGTGAGGCCCACCGTCCGCGTGTCGATGCTGGTCACGTCCAGGAAGAAGCGCGCGCGCCCGGCGGACAGCACGAGGTGGCCGTGCGGATCGTAGACCTCGAGCCCGCGCAGCTCGATGCCGCCGCGGGGGAGCACGGAGATGCCCTTCAGCGCGACGCTCCCGGCGATGGCCTCGTCGAGGAAGCGGACGATGCGCGAGGCGACGAACGGGCGCGTGAACGGCAGCGACGCGACCGCGGCGAACAGCGCGAGCGCGAGGCCGACCGCCGCGACCGCGCCGAGCGCGCCCCAGCCGACCCACGCGAGCGCGCGCCGCAACTAGAACGCCTCCCCGAGCGCGATGTGGACCGCCACGATCGGCTCGCTGTGCGGGACCCCGTCGGGCCAGAGCGTGAACGGGACGGGCGGGAAGCCGCCGTGCAGGCTCGTGGGCAGCCGCACCGCCACGTCTGCGCGGAGCGTGCCGAACGCGGTGTGGTACCGGAAGCCGGCGCCCGCCGCCCACTGGATGCGCGTCGGGTCGAGCGCGATCTGGTACTCGCTCGGAACGGCCTTCGGTTCCGAGACCGAGCCGCCGTCGAGGAACAGGACCGTCCCCACCGAGCGCGTGAGCGCGAAGCGCAGCTCGAGCGATCCGTCGGCGATCCCGTTTCCGCCGATGGGCACCCACTGTCCCTTCTGCAGCACCATGGGCGAGAGCCGCCCGGTGTAGTAACCGCGCATCGAGAGCGCGCCGCCGGCCATGAAGCGCGCCACGATGGGAGGGTCGCCGGTCTCGTTCAGCGGGATGAGCGCGCCGACGCGGGTCCGGAAGGCGACCACGGTGCGCCGGCTCAGCGGGTAGTACGCCCGCAGCTCGGGGACGAGCCGCAGGTAGCGGTACCCGTACGTGGCGACGCGGAAGGACTCCTGCACCGAGAGAGCGACGTACAGCCCGCGCCGCGTATTCGTGAGATCGTCCCGGCCGTCCCAGGCGATGCGCTGCTCCAGATAGGTGAGCAGGCACAGGGGCTGCGAGGCGCTCCCCCGGCAGTTCTCGACCAATGGAGCCGCGGGATCCTGCTGCAGCGGCGTCGGCTGGATCCCGCCCGTGTTCGAGAGCTCGTACACCTCCAGGTTGTAGGAGGGCACGAGCGTCCAGCGCGTGGAGATCCGCAGCGGGAGGCCGAGCTTCAGCCGCTGCGCGAGGAAGTCGTAGGCGTCGAGGACGCCGCGCTCGATCTCGAGCCGCGCGCTCGTGTCGATGTAGCGGGTCAGCGCGCCCGGCTGGCGGAAGTCGAACCCGAGGAGGCCGACGGGTCCCCTCCGCGCAGGCGCGAACGGCGTCGGCACCCACGCGTAGCCAACGCGCAGGTCGACGCCCACGCGGCGGAGGTCGCCGAGGAAGTTCCGGTGCTGCCACCCGAGGAGCGCGTGCGCCTCCCAGCGCGTCGCCTGGAAGCCGAGCCCCGGGCCGGCGCGGAGCGTGCGGAACGGCGCCTCGCTCACGGCGACGACGATCGGGATGGTGCCGCGCGTCGGGTCGGGCGTGCCGCGCGTCACCCGCACGCCGCCGAAGACTTGAAGGTCGAACACCCGCTGCTGCGCGACCTGGAGCTTCGACTCGTCCCACCACTCGCCCGGCTTCACGGCCCCCTCGACCTGCTCGCGGATCCGGTCGCTCGAGACGGCCTTGCTGCCCGAGACGAAGACGGGCCCGAAGCGGAAGCGCTTGCCGGCGACGGCCTCGTAGGAGACCTCCGCCGTTCCCGCTTCGGGGAGCACCTCGGCGGACTGCCGGACCTCGGCGTCGGCCCATCCCGTGGTCTGGAGCGCGGAGAGGATCGCGCCGCGCGCCGCGTCGTAGGCGGACTCCGTGAAGACCTGGCCCGGCGCGATGGGCAGCCGGCCGAGCCTCCGCTGCGCCTCGGGGACTGCCTCGAGCCCGGTCACGGTCAGCTTCGACACGCGGACGGGCGCGCCCTCCTCGACCTCGAAGACGACCTTCACGAGGCCGCGGCCCGCAGGCACCACCTTCACGTCCGCCACGCGCGCGGAGTAGTACCCGCGCTGGCGGTAGTACGCCTCGACGCGCCGCCGGTCGGTGGCGAGCGCCTCGGGATCGAGGCGCTGCCGGTCCTTCACGAGGGGGCCGACGATCCCGGGCCGCGGCACCGGCGCCTGCGTGGCGAGCTTCGACGCGAGGTCGTCCACGTCGATCGAGCGCGACCCGCGGAAGTCGACGGCGTCCACGTCCGGCTCCTGCTGCGTGCCGACGCCGCGAACGCACGCCGACGCGCCGGCGAGGAGCGCGAGGGCGAGGGCGGCGGGCGGGCGGACCATTCGGGCGCGCGCGGATTATGGCGCAGCGCGCCCGAATGCGCCGGAGCTTTCTGAATCCCGCCGGCACTCGAGGTGACGCTCGAGATGGGGGTGCGGGGGGAGAGCTCTCCCCCGCTCGAGGCCCCGCGCTACGGAATCACGGAAACCGGCCGCCGCCCCTGGGGCGGCGACAGGAGCAGCGGGAGGTTCTTCTCCTCCCACGCCTTCGCGCGCGCGTGTTCCGGGTAGGCCCGCTCGCGGCGGCGGAAGTCCGGCCCGTGGACGACGCGGCGCCCGTCGACCTCGCGCGCGGGCACCGCCTGGTGGAGCATCTCGTGGAAGACGACCGCGGCCACGTAGAACTCGGGCACCTCGGGCCGGTCGAGCGTCGGGTGGATCCGGATGAGCCGCGCGTCCTGCACGTACACGCCGGTCTTCACGGTGCGGCGCCGCCGCCCTCCACGCACCGGGCCCCAGCCGATGCGCGCCTCGATGCGGCCGTCGAAGAGCGCGGCGTTGAGGCGGTCGTAGATCGACTGGAGGTCGTGCACGCGCCCGCGCGAGACGAGGCGGTCGGCGCGCGGCACCGCGATGCGCGCGCGGTTCCGCCGCACGAAGGCGTCGATGCGCGTCCCCGCCTCGCGGCGGCGCGCGCTCCCGCCCCTCGTCGACCCCGCGAACGCCGCGAGCGCGCGGACGACGTCGCCGGGCGCGTCGAGGAACATGTGGTGCACGCGGTAGTGCACCTCGCCCCTGTCGCGCCGGAACGAGACCATCGTCGAGCGGTTGTCGTGGACGGTCAGGCGGACGCGCTCGGCGAGGAGGCCCGACAGGTCGTCGGCGAGGCGGCTCGCCGCGAAGACGCGCACCTCGCGCGGCGCCCGGCGCGCGTCGAACAGCTGGAGCTGGGTGACGAGGACCTCGCGGTTCGACTCGGGGCGGCGCACGCGGAGCCGATCCTACGAAGCTGCCTTCCCGCCCATCAAGGGCCCCCCACACGATCTGGCGGGAGAGCGCCTGGCCGGCGGGCCGGAGGTCAATGGACGCTTAGGAGGGTAGCCCACAGCCGACAGCCATCGGCGATCACGCCGCCAGTTGCTTCCGCCGAGGACTGTAGGCCGAGGGCTGACAGCGTCCGCCTATTCGTCCTCCTCCTCTGCGAGCAGCCGCT
>DASSQM010000397.1:0-6251 GCA_035702465.1 Anaeromyxobacter sp.
GAAGGCCGTCGTCACGTGCCCCGCCTACTTCAACGACAACCAGCGGCAGGCGACGCGCGACGCGGGGCGCATCGCCGGGCTCGAGGTGCTGCGCATCATCAACGAGCCGACCGCGGCCGCGCTCGCCTACGGCTTCGGGCGCGACGTCCACCAGCGGATCTGCGTCTACGACCTCGGCGGCGGCACCTTCGACGTCTCGATCCTGGAGATCGGCAAGGACGTGTTCGAGGTGCTCTCCACCGCCGGTGACACCTACCTCGGCGGCGACGACTTCGACGACCGCATCATGACCTGGCTCGCGGACGACTTCCTCGCGAAGCACGGGCTCGATCTGCGCCAGAACAAGTTCTGCCTCCAGATGCTCAAGGAGGCGAGCGAGCGCGCCAAGATCGAGGTCGGGCGCGACGCGGTGGCGAACATCGCGGTGCCCGGCATCTGCCAGTCGCCCGAGGGTGAGGTGATCGACCTCGCCCAGAAGCTCACGCAGGACCAGTTCAACCGGATGGTGATGGACCTCGTGCAGCGGACGTTCAAGGTCTGCGACGAGGCGCTCCAGTCCGCGCGCATCACCGCGAGCGAGGTCGACGCGGTGATCCTCGTGGGCGGGCCGACGCGGCTGCCGATCATCCGCAACAGCGTGCGCCACTACTTCCAGAAGGAGCCGATGACGGGCATCGACCCCGACGAGGTGGTCGCGATGGGCGCCGCCATCCAGGCGCACGCGCTCCTGAACCCCCAGGCCGCGGAGCAGGGCCAGGCGAGCTACCTCCTCGACGTGACGCCCCTCACCCTGCGGGTCGGCACGGTCGGCGGCTTCACCGAGCGGATCATCGACAAGAACACGCCCATCCCCATCGAGAAGTCGAAGACCTTCACCACGAGCCGCGACGGCCAGGACCGCGTGAAGATCCGCGTCTACCAGGGCGAGTCGAACCGCGCGGAGGACTGCGAGCTCCTCGGCGACTTCGAGTTCACCGGCTTCCGGATCGGCTACCGCGGCGAGGTCCAGATCCAGGTGACGTTCGAGATCGACTCCAACGGCATCGTGAACGTGTCCGCGACCGACCTCGAGACGGGGCAGAAGACCTCGACGACCATCACCCTGTCGTCGGGCCTCACCGAGTCCGACATCCAGACGGCCATGAGCCACAACGCGGACATCGAGCTCGCGCGCGGCTCCCGGGCGGCGTAGCCGGGCGGGAGCGGCATGGATCCGAGCTTCCTCGTCGAGGTGGAGGCGCTGGCCGGTGCGCTCGATCAGCTCGACTACTTCGGCGTCCTCAAGGTCCCGCAGGGCGCGGGCCACGCGGAGATCAAGGCGGCGTACTACCGCGAGTCGCGCGCCTACCACCCCGACCGCTTCGCGGCCGTGCCGGACGCGGCGCTCCGCGAGCTCGTGGGGCGGATCTACCGGCGCGTGAACGAGGCGTACACCGTCCTGCGCGACGACACGAAGCGCGCGAAGTACGTGCAGGACGTCTCCGGCCCCGAGCGCGCGAAGAAGCTGCGCTTCACCGAGGCCGACGAGGCCGAGGTCAAGGAGCAGCAGAAGAAGAAGATCGAGGAGCAGCTCGGTCAGACGCCGAACGGGCGGAAGTTCTACGCGGCGGCCCTCGTCGAGATGCAGGGGCAGCGGTGGGAGCCCGCGCAGCGGGCGCTCAAGAGCGCGCTCATGTACGAGCCCGCCAACCCGAAGTTCAAGGAGCAGCTCGCCCTCGTCGAGAAGGAGCTCGAGAAGTCCCGCTCGAAGGGCGATCAGTTCCGCATCAAGTAGCGCCATCGGTTGCGCATCCGACGTGCGGGGGGGTCACGGAAACCGGATGCCGCTGTGACCCTCGACCTCGCCGTCCTGGCGGTCCTCGCCCTCGCCGCGCTCTACGGCGCGGTGACGGGCGCCCTCCGGCAGCTCGCGTCGCTCGCCGCGGTCGTCGTCGCCGTGCTCGCCGCGCGCGCGTTCAGCCCCCAGGTCGGCGCCGGCATCGCCCGGACCGTGTCCCCGTACGCGCGGCACGTCGCGCCGGTCCTCCTCTTCGCGGGCGTCTTCGCCCTCGCCTCGCTCGCGGCGGGAGCGCTCCTGCGCGCGACGCGCCTCTCGCGCGCCGTGCGCGGCCCGGCCGATCGCGGCGCGGGTGCCCTGCTCGGCGGCGCGAAGGGCCTGCTCGCGGCGTGGGTGCTCCTCTCCGCCCTCGCGCTCGCCGGCGAGCACGCGCCGGATGCGCTCCTCCGCGCGGCGCGCGGGAGCGACTTCGCCGCGCTCGCGCGGGCGCACAACCTCGTCCGCACGCTCGACCCCGGCGCGGCGCGCGCGCTCGACCGGCTGCGCGCGGCGGGGCGGTGAGGCCGGCGCCTCAGGGCTCGGCAAAGGCGGCCGGGTCGATGCGGTCGACGCGGCGCCGCACGAACCCCGCGTCGATCGACGCCCGCGTGCCGGCCCGCTCCGGCGCCTCGAACAGGAGGTCCGCGAGCACCTCCTCGACGATGGCGCGCAGCCCGCGCGCCCCGGCGCGCCGCTCGACGGCGTACCGGACGATCTCCCGCAGGGCCCCGTCCGAGAACGACAGGTCGACCCCGTCCGCCGCGAGCAGCTCCTTCACCTCGCGCACGACGGCGTCCGGCGGCCCGGTGAGCACCTCGAGCAGCTCCTCGTCCGTCAGCTCCTCGAGCTGGACCACGATCGGGAGGCGGCCGAGGAACTCGGCGAGCATCCCGTACTCGACGAGCTCCTTCTGCCGGATGCGCCGCGCCGCCGCCCGCCGCGCCGCCTCGAGCGCCCCGAAGCCGAGCGAGCGCGCCTCCGCCGAGTAGGCGAACAGGTCGGTGAACGTGCCCGCGCACACGAACAGGATGTCGGTCGTGTCCACCGTGATCGCCTCCTGCCGCTGCCAGTGCTGCGCGAGCGACAGGGGGACGAGCACCTCGCGCCCCTCGAGGAGCTTCAGGAGCGCCTGCTGGACGCCCTCGCCGCCGATGTCGCGCGCCGCCACGCCGGCGCGGTGCCCGGCCGACCGGCGCGCGATCTTGTCGACCTCGTCGATGAAGACGATGCCGCGCTGCGCCTCGTCGACCACGTGCCCCGCCTTCTGGAGGAGCTCCGCGACCATGACCTCGACGTCCTTGCCGTAGTACCCGGCCTCCGTGAACTCCGTGGCGTCCGCCACGTGGAACGGGACGTCGAGCACCTGCGCGAGCGTCCGGGCGAGGTGGGTCTTCCCGCAGCCGGTCGGGCCGACGAGCAGGACGTTCGACTTTCGGATCGGCGACGTGCGCCGCGAGCGGCGGAGCGAGGTCCGCTTCAGGTGGTTGTACGCGGCGATGGCGAGGGCGCGCTTCGCCCGCTCCTGTCCGACGACGTGGCGGGACAGCCGTTCGTAGATCTGCCTCGGGGTGAGCGCGAGCGGGACGTCGTCGAGGCGCGGGGGCGTCTTCACCATTGAACGGTCATCCCCACCGGGGCTCGCGGCAAGGTTCCGGAGTGTTCAGCACGGCGGGCGGGCAGGCGGTCGTACGAGACGGATCCCTCTCCCCCCCGGGAGAGGGTGAGCGATGGTCGCCGCCGCTCTGCCGGACCGCTGGGGACTGGGCGGTGGTTCACCGCCGCGGCAGCGCGCGCCCGGGCCCGACGGAGTGCGTCTTCGCCTGGACCTTGAGCTCCGGCATGGCGCCGGAGCCGGGGTGGCGCTTCGCGTGGGCGCGCTGGAGCGCCTCGTACATGGCGTCGAGGCGGCGGTAGAGGCGCTTCGGCTTCCGCTTCCTGCGCGTCGAGAGCGCGTACGCGAACACGAGCGGCGCGGCCACCGTCGCGTCGGAGTAGACGACGACGTGGTTCTTCAGCATGTTCGCCTGGACCTTGCCCCAGCTGATCGCCTCCGACGGAGTCGCGCCGGAGAGGCCGCCCCACTGCGGGGAGTCCGTCGAGATCTGGAGCACGTACTCGTGCCCGCCGCGGTTCAGGTCCAGGATCTGCCAGAGCGTGGGCTGCGTCTGGAGGTAGAAGTTCTTCGGCGAGCCGCCGCCCAGGATGACGACGCCGTTCACCTTGGCGTCGTAGACGATCGCGGTCGACTGGAGCACGTCGAGATCGGGGTCGATGGTGGTCTCGCCGCCGCGCAGCTTCATCGCGGCGACGTTCATGCCGATCGAGGAGTCGCCCGGCGACGACGTGAACACCGGCACGTCGTAGCGCGCCGCGGTCGCCACCCAGCTCTTCGCGGGGAGCGCCGAGTTCTGGAGCACGAGGTGGCCGAGGTAGTGGTGGAGCTGCGGCGTCGAGATGCGGCGGCGCAGCGACGCCGGCGCCTTCTCGAGCGCCTCGCGCACGAAGGCGTCCGTGTCGAGGAGCGAGTCCTCCGTGATGAAGACGTCGTAGATGCGCTCGATGCCCGCGCGGTAGAGCTCCCGGTCGTCGACCTGGAAGTGCCCCTGCACGACCGGCAGCTTCAGCGCGAAGTGGAGGTCGTGGTAGAGGTTCGCGCCGGTCGCGATGACGAGGTCGACGAACCCCGCCTCGATCATCGCCTGGATGGCGCCCCCCATGCCCGCGGGCGACATCGCCCCCGTCACCGTGAGCGCGATCGTCGCGCCCGAGTCGATCATCCGGCCGAAGAGGTCGCAGCCCTCGGCGAGGCGGCCGCCGTTGAACGCGCCGGCGCGCCGGTAGACGTCGACGAGGTCCTCCACGGACATCTTCGGGCGGAGCCGCATCGGCTCCACCGGAGGACGGGACAGGTAGCGCTTGCGGAGGGCCTTCGGAGACGGTGCCATGGCGGCGCGCGACGTTAGTCGCGGCCCGAAGCACCGTCAACGAGGAAGGAAGAAGCTACACCGTCGGTGTGCGCGCCGCGTTCTGCAGCTGGAGCTGAACGAGGCCGATCTGGCCATCGTCGGCGGGCTTGAACGCGAGCTCGGAGAGCTTCGCCTGCCGGTAGACGTCGAGCATTCGCTCCTGCCCGAGCCGCCACACGGAGACCATGGTGCACGCGGTGGAGTGGCCGCAGGCGTCCTCGCCGTCGAGGCACACGTTGAGCGCCACCGGGCCCTCCACGGCCTCGATGACGTCGAGGAAGCTGATCGCGGTCGGCGGACGGGCGAGGGCGTAGCCGCCGTGGGGGCCGCGCGTGGAGCGGACCAGTCCCTGATCGACGAGCGTCTTCAGGATCTTGGCGAGGAAGTCCTCCGGGACGTCCATCTGCCGGGCGATCTCCCGGAAGGGGACGACCGAGTCCTGCGCGATCGAGGCGAGGTAAATCATGGCCCGGAGGCCGTAATCGATCTTTCGCGAGATACGGAGTACGTGCTGCATGATGTCCTTTGCCCTCGGGCGCCGGGCGCGGCGACTCCGAGGAGCCGCAGTTTAGCACGGGCGAGGTGGGCTTTTCATGGGCGGAACCGGAACGAACGTTGACGGGAAGATCGATCTCCACTCCCACAGCATCGCGTCCGACGGGGAGCTCGAGCCCGCCCAGGTCGCCGAGTGCGCAAAGGCTGCGGGATTGTCGGTGTGGGCGCTCTCCGACCACGACACGCTCGCCGGCCTGCCCGCAGCGGCGGATGCGGCGAAGCGCCACAGCATCCGCTTCGTGCCGGGCATCGAGCTCTCCGCGTTCCTCGGCGCGAAGGAGATCCACGTCCTCGGCCACTTCGTCGATCCGGCCCACCCGGCGCTCCGCCGCTTCGAGGACGACCTCGCGGTGCACCGCCGGCGGCGCATGGAGCAGATCGTCGACAGGCTCGGCGCGGTGCACGTGAAGATCCGCGTCGAGGACATCGAGAAGTGGAGCGGCGGGAAGACGATCGGCCGCCCGCACGTGGCCCGCGCGATCCAGGAGGCGGGCTACGTCGCGACGGTGAAGGAGGCGTTCGATCGTTTCCTCGGCGAGGGGAAGCCCGCGTACGTCTCCCGCTTCCGCCTGGAGGTCGCGGACGCGGTCGCGCTCGTGCGTTCCGCGGGCGGCACCGCGACGATCGCGCACCCCGGCGTCTCGCGCATCGACTCGCGCGCGCTGGAGAAGCTCCGCGCCGCGGGGATGGACGGGCTCGAGGTCCACCACGCCGACCACGATCCCGGGATGCGCGAGCGGTTCCTTCGCCTGGCCGAGTCGCTCGACATGGTCCCGACGGCGGGCTCCGACTTCCACGGCGAGAACGTCTCGCCGGACCGGCACCTCGGCGAGGTGACGATGGCGGAGGACGACCTCGCGCGGCTGGAGGCGAGGCGGCCGTAGCGCCGAGACGAGGCGGCCCCGCCGATGCCG
>DASSQM010000398.1:0-4700 GCA_035702465.1 Anaeromyxobacter sp.
CTCCGGCGGAGCGGGGACCGGGCGGTACTTCCGCGCCCCGAGGTCGAGGAACCGGCGGCCGCCGTCCGCGTCCCGGTAGAAGCGCTCCACGCGCCGCAGGGCGGCAGGTACCCGCAGGCCGTCCCGCTCCGCGCGCGCGACGAACGCCGGGACGCCGATCGCGTCGAGCATCTCGAACGGCCCGAGCTCCCAGCCGAAGCCCGAGCGCATCGCCTCGTCGACCGCGACGACGTCGTCCGCGATCTCCGGCACGCGCAGGAACGCGTAGAGGAGCGTGTCGCGCAGGTTTCGCCACGCGAACTCCGCCGTGCGGTCGTCCTTCGCGGCCATCATCGCGCGCAGGCGATCCGCGGCGTCGAGCTTGCGGGAGGCGGAGGCCCACGCCGGCGCCGCGCCTGCCGCGGGCGCGTAGTCCTGTCTCCGCGGATCCCACACGAGGGGCGCCGCGCCGGGCTGGCGCTTGTAGAAGCCGCCTCCGGCCTTGTCGCCCAGGAGCCGCCGCCGCACGAGCGCGCCGACGAGCGCCGTCGCGCGGAACGTCTCGCGGGCCTCGTCGCCGGGCTGGTTCCGGTAGCTGTTCTCCGCGACGTGCAGGATCGTGTCGAGCCCGACGAGGTCGGCGAGCCGGAAGAGCCCCGTCGCGGGCCGCGCCGTGGGCGGTCCCGCCACCGCGTCCGCCTCCTCGATCGAGAGCCCGAGCTCTTCGAGGTGGCGGAAGCCGTCGCACATCGAGAACACGCCGATGCGGTTCGCGACGAAGTTCGGCGTGTCCTTCGCCCGCACCACCGCCTTCCCGAGCCGCCGCCGGAGGAGGTCGGACACGTCGGCCAGCACCTCGGGCGAGGTCTCGTCGCACGGGACCACCTCGACGAGCCGCATCAGGCGGGGCGGGTTGAAGAAGTGCGTGACGAGGAAGCGGCGGCGGACCTCCTCCGGGAGGCGCGAGGCGATCGCGCGCACCGAAAGGCCGCTCGTGTTGCTGGAGAGGACCGCGTCGGATCGCAGGTGCGGGACCACCCGCCGGGCGAGCAGGTCGTGCTTCACCACGAGATCCTCGACGACGACCTCGATGACCCAGTCGCACTCCGCGATACGGTGGGCGTCGTCGTCGAAGTTGCCCAGCTCGACCCGCCGCGCGATCGCCGGGACGTAGAACCCGCCGCGCGCCTTCCGGAGCGCCTCGAGCGCGCGCGCCGCCAGGTTCGAGCGGTCCGCGCCGGCCGCGCCGTCGGGGACGCGGTCGAGGAGGAGCACGTCGAGACCGCAATTCGCGAGGTGCGCGGCGATGCCGCCCCCCATCACGCCCGCGCCCAGCACCGCCACCTTGTCGATTCGCAATGAGCCTCCGCTCCTGTTGGGGCGCCGCGGCTGCGGCGCCGTCAGCGCGACGCGACCTTCGCCCGAAGCTCCGGGAGGACCGTGAACAGATCGCCGACGAGGCCGTAGTCGGCGACCTGGAACACCGGCGCCTCCGGGTCCTTGTTCACGGCGACGATGACCCTGGAGCCCTTCATTCCGGCGAGGTGCTGGATGGCGCCGGAGATGCCCGCGGCGACGTACAGCTCGGGCGCGACCACCTTCCCCGTCTGCCCGACCTGGATGTCGTTCGGCACCCAGCCGGCGTCGACCGCGGCGCGCGTCGCGCCGACCGCCGCGCCGAGCGCGTCGGCGAGCGCCTCGATGGGCGCGAAGTTCCCCTTCGTGCCGCGGCCGCCGGAGACGACGATGCGCGCCTCGGTGAGCTCGGGGCGGGCGCTCTTCACCTCCTCGAACGACACGTGTCGCGTCTGGAGCGCCGCGGGGTCGACCGCGACCGGCGCGTCGATCACGGCGCCCGCGCCGCCGGGCGCGGAGGCGGGGAACTCGGTGGGACGGATCGTGAACGCCTTCACCGGCGTCGCGATCTCGACCTCCGCCACCACGTTCCCGGCCCACATCGGCCGGCGGAAGGTGACCGCGGCGCCCTCGCCGCCGAAGCCGAGCACCTCGGTCGCCATGCCGGCGTCGAGGAGCGCCGCCGCGCGGGGCAGGACGTCCTTGCCGTACGCCGTGGCCGCGGCGCCGACGAACGTCGCGCCCGCCGCCTTCGCGATCGCGGCGATGACCGGGGCGTGCGCCTCCGCGACCGGCTTCTCGAGCACCGGCGCGTCGGCCGCGTGCACGTGGGCCGCGTGCCTCGCGAGCTCCTGCGCCAGCGCCTTCACGCCGGCGCCGAGGACGGCGACGTGGAGCGCGCCGCCGGTGCGGCTCGCGAGCGCGCGGCCCGCCGCGATCGCGTGGAGGGTCGCCTTGCGCAGGGCGCCGGCGTGCTGCTCGGCGACGATGAGGACGTTCGGCATCGCGTTCTCCTCCTCGATCACAGGACCTTCGCCTCTTCGTGAAGCCTCTTCCAGAGCTCCTCGACGTCGGCGACCCTCACGCCGCCCTTGCGCGCGGGGGGCTCGGCGAGCCGCCTCACCACGACCTTGGGCGCGAGATCCACGCCGAGCGACGCCGCGGCGATCTCGCGGACCGGTTTCTTCTTCGCCTTCATGATCCCGGGCAGCGAGGCGAAGCGCGGCTTGTTGAGCCGCAGGTCCGTCGTCACGACCGCCGGCAGCCGGAGCTCGAGCGTCTCGATCCCGCCGTCCACCTCGCGCACCACCTGGATGCTCTTCCCGTCGGCGGAGAGCCCGAGGCCCGGCGCCTTCTTCGCCTCGGCCTCGCTCTCGAGGCTCTCCCGCTTCGACGCGAAGGTCGCCTGCGGGCGGCCGAGCCGCGCGGCGAGGTACTGACCGGCCTGGTTCTGGTCGTCGTCGATGGACTGCTTCCCGAGGATGACGAGATCGGGCTTCTCCGCCTCGCACACCTTGGCGAGGAGCGCCGACACGACGACGGGATCGAGGGAGCCCTCGTGCTTCACGAGGACGCCGCGGTCGGCGCCCATGGCCAGGGCGGCGCGGAGCTCGGTCACGCTCTTGTCGGACCCGATGGAGGCGACCACCACCTCGCCCCCGTGCTTCTCTTTGAGCCGCAGCGCCTCCTCGACGGCGATCTCGTCGAAGGGGTTCAACTTGTAGTTGACCCCATCCGTCACGATCCCGCTGCCGTCGGGCTTCACCTTGATCTTCGACTCCGGGTCCTCGACCCGCTTCGCCGTCACCAGGATCTTGAGAGGCATGGCCGATCGTCCTCCGCTCTGCTGCTGGACCTGCTCACGAATTCGACGGCTCCGAATCTCGGCTGTGGCCGCGATCTCTACGCGGCCACGGAGGCAGGGCCAACATGGGGAACGCACACCGCTTGCGCGATTCCTCTGGCGACTTCGCACACCGGGTCCGCCCGTTCGCCGCCGCGCCCGGGCCGCGGGTTGGTGGGCGCTCCGTGCATCGAATCCATCGTGCCGTCGAGGTCCCGAAGGAACGATCGCCTGATGACTGTCCGTCAGTCATATTCACCGATCTCCGTCGCGCGATCCACGCGGGGTCGTCTCGGCCTGGATCACGCGGGCGTGCTCAGAGCTTCATCTCGCAGCACGTCGGGTCGACGACGAGCCTCGGCTCCGTCGCCCGCTGCACCTGCGCCGCGGTCACGCCCGGAGCGAGCTCCCGCAGCCGGAGCCCTCCCGAGCCGACGTCGATCCACGCGAGATCCGTGCAGACCGCCGAGACGCACCGCGCGCCGGTGAGCGGCAGCGAGCACCGCTCGAGGAGCTTCGGCCTGCCGTCCTTGCTCGTGTGCTCCATCATGACCACGACGCGCTTCGCCCCGACGACGAGGTCCATCCCCCCACCCATCCCCTTCACCATCTTCCCGGGGATGACCCAGTTCGCGAGATCGCCCCGCGCCGAGACCTCGAGCGCGCCGAGGATCGCGAGGTCGACGTGGCCGCCGCGGATCATGGCGAACGAGTCCGCGGACGAGAAGTACGCGCTCCCGCGCACCTCGGTGACGGTCTCCTTCCCGGCGTTGATGAGGTCTGGATCGACGGCGTCCTCGCGCGGATAGGGCCCGATCCCGAGCATCCCGTTCTCGGACTGGAGGATGACCTCGACGCCGGTCGGCACGTGATTGGCGACGAGGGTCGGCATCCCGATGCCGAGGTTGACGTAGAAGCCGTCGCGCAGCTCGCGCGCGACCCGCCTCGCCATCTGCTCGCGCGTGAGCGCCATGTCAGATCCTCGGCCGCGTCGTGCGACGCTCGATGGGCTTCACGTAGCCCTTCCCGAGCACGAGCCGCTGGACGTAGATGGACGGGACGTGGACGTGATCGGGATCGATCGCGCCCGCCGGGACGATCTCCTCGACCTCGGCGATGGTGATCCTCGCCGCGCCGACCATGCACGCGTTGAAGTTGCGCGCCGTCTTCCGGAACACGAGGTTCCCGAGGGTGTCCGCCCGGTGCGCCTTGACGAGGGCGAAGTCGCCCTTGATGGGCAGCTCGAGGACGTGATCGTGGCCGTCGATGCGGCGGGTCTCCTTGCCGTCCGCGGCCTGCGTCCCCACGCCGGTCCGCGTGTAGAACCCGCCGATCCCCGCCGCGCCCGCGCGGCAGCGCTCGGCGAGCGTGCCCTGCGGTACGAGGTCCACCGCCAGCTCGCCCGAGAGGTACTGCCGCTCGAACTCCTTGTTCTCGCCCACGTAGCTCGCCACGATCTTGCGGACCTGCCGCGCCTTGAGGAGCACGCCGAGGCCGAGCTCCGTGGTCCCACAGTTGTTCG
>DASSQM010000399.1:0-2106 GCA_035702465.1 Anaeromyxobacter sp.
GGCCGTCGCCGCCTCCCCCGACCGCGGCGCGCCGCTCGCGGGGCAGTTCGCCCCGTCCGCGGCGCCTGCGCCCGCCTACGGCGCGAAGACGGGCCGCTGCGCCGGCGGAGACGCGTTCCGCCAGGTGATCAACGAGCTCCAGGACGCCGCGAAGAAGAGCAAGCGCGAGCCGGTCACGGCCGACGATGCGGTCTGCGCGGTCGCAGAGACCTTCATGCGCTGGAACGACCAGGGACCGCCTCGGCGCGAGGTGCTCGCATTCGTGTCGCAGTGGTTCGGGCTGCCCGCGCCGGTGCTCCCGCCCTCCATCGCGGTCATCGACACGGAGGACTCGCGCGTCATCGCGGAGCGCGTCGTCCAGGCGGTGGGGAACGCGGTCGTCAACGCGAGCCACCCGCGTCTCGGGCTCGCGACGCAGCACGCCCGGCGCGGTGCCACGAAGGTGGTCGTCGTCCTGCTCGACGCGCCGGTCGAGATCGACCCGCCGTTCCCCAAGCGCCTCGAGCTCGGGCAGAAGGCGACCCTCTCCGGGAAGCTCCTCGGCGGACTCCGGTCGCCGGAGGTGGCGGTGAGCGACGCGGCCGGCCAGCTCTCGACGCCGCAGCAACCGCAGGGCGAGGCGTTCAAGGCGGACGTCGCCTGCGGGGATCGGCCCGGCCGGATCGTCGTCGAGATCCGCGGCCAGTCCGAGGAGCGCGCGGGGGTGGTCGCGAACCTCCCGGTGGCGTGCGGCTCGCAGCTCCCCACCTCCATCGCGCTCGCGCCCGAGCCGTGGCCGACGGATCCGGCACAGGCGGAGCAGAAGGTCATCGAGAACATCAACCAGGAGCGCACCGCCGCCGGGCTCGCGCCGCTCAAGCTCGACCCCGGCGTCGCCGGCGTGGCGCGCGCGATCTCCGAGGACATCGCGTCGCGCGGCGGATCCGCCGGCGGCGACGTCGCGGACCGGATGAAGCGCGAGGGGATCGCGTCGCCGCTCGTGCTCCAGAGCGCCTCGTCGGAGCGGTCCGTGGAGCGCGCGCAGGATCGCCTCCTGGCGAGCCCGTCGAACCGCGCGAACATCATGAACCGCGAGGTGACGAACGTGGGCGTCGGCGTCGTGACGAAGCCCGATGCCGAGGGCAAGCCGCTCGCCTACGTCACCGAGATCTTCACGAAGGAGCTCCCGCCGCTGGACCTCGCGAAGACGCGCGACGACCTCAGGGCCGCGGTGGCGCAGAAGCGCAAGGACGCGCGCATGACCGCGCTGAAGGACGAGCCGCTCCTCGACGACGTGGCGCAGAAGTACGCCGAGGCGATCGCGGCGTCCGGCGGGAACCTCCCGAAGGAGAAGCAGAGCGAGCTCACCGCTCCGCTCACCAAGACCATGCGGACGCTGACGATCCTCTCCGGCGCGAAGCCGGATCCGCTCGACTTCGCGGAGGAGCCTCAGGTGACCGCGGTGGCGAAGTCGCTCGGTGTCGGCACCGCCCAGGGGAAGCACCCGGTGCTCGGGCGCAACGCCGTGTACGTCGTCATCATGGTCGGAACGCCGAAGGGCGGCGAGGCGACGCAGCCGGCGAAGGCGTCGGTCAAGGGGTCGCGCAAGGCGTCGGGAGCGAAGTAGCCGCCGTCTCGATGAGCGGAGGCGGCGAGGCCGAGAAGCCGCGCCCCCCGTCCGCCAGCCCGGCGATGAAGCTCGCCTGCAGCGCGAAGGCGAGCGCGATGAGCGCGAGGATCATTCCCGAGTAGAGGCTCGGGGGGTCGCGCGGGATCAAGCTCGAGAAGAGGCTCGGCGCGGCGCGGGGTGCGAGGGCGATCGTCGTCATGGCGTTCTCCTTGCCATGGCGAGTACGGCCACCTTCCCGGCCTATTTCAGCACCCGTCCGGAGGGGGTCTCTCGCGAGATTGCGCGGGACGGCGCCCGGGCCCCGGCGATCCGGGGCGAGGCGGGCGCCCCCTATCCCTTCGTCGCGGCGGCCGCGACCTTCGCGATCTCCTCCGCGAGGTTCTCCTGCTTCTTCTCGAGGCCCTCGCCGAGGACGAACCGGGCGAAGCGGCGGATCTGGATGTTCTCGCCGGTCTTCGCGACCGCCTCGTTGAGGACGTCCTGGATCTTCTTCTTGT
>DASSQM010000400.1:0-4290 GCA_035702465.1 Anaeromyxobacter sp.
CTCGTCGAGGAGGGACACCTTGAACGCGAGCGCGAGGAGCGGAGCGTGATCGTCGGCGGGGTGGAGCTCGGTCTCGCCGGTGCGCAGGTTCTTGCCCGCGATGGGCGGGACGTCGAGCGGGGAGGGGAGCCAGTCGCACACGGCGTCGAGGACGAGCGGGATGCCCTTGTTGCGCAGCGCCGCGCCGCAGAGGAGCGGCACGAAGCGGCCCGACAGCGTGGCGCGGCGGATGGCGGCGGAGAGCGTGGGCGCGTCCACCTCGTGGTCCGAGAGCACGAGCTCGGCGACGGCGTCGTCGAGGTCCGCGACCGTCTCGACGAGCGAGGCGCGGTCCGCCTCGCCCTCGGGCGAGAGCCCCTCCTCCACCTCGACGGCGCGCGGGTCCTCCGCGTCCGTGAAGCGGATGCGGCGCCGCGCGACGAGGTCCTCGACGCCTGCGAACGCCGCCTCCGCGCCGATGGGCCGGTGCACCGCGGCGATGCGGTGGTCCGGGAAGTGCCGGCGCATGGAGTCGAGCGTCATCGCCAGGTCCGCGCCGACGCGGTCCATCTTGTTCGCGAACGCGATCCGGGGCACGTGCCAGCGATCCGCCTGGCGCCAGACGGTCTCGCTCTGCGGCTCGACGCCGTTCACCGCGTCGAACACCGCGACGGCGCCGTCGAGGACGCGCAGGCAGCGCTCCACCTCGATGGTGAAGTCCACGTGCCCGGGCGTGTCGATGAGGTGCAGCTCGTGCCCGCGCCAGTCGAAGCTCGTGACGGCGGAGGTGATGGTGATCCCGCGCTCGCGCTCGAGGTCCATCCAGTCCATCACCGCCGCGCCCTCGTGCACCTCGCCCATCCTGTGCGTGCGCCCGGCGGCGAAGAGGAGACGCTCCGTCAAGGTCGTCTTCCCGGCGTCGATGTGCGCCATGATGCCGAGGTTGCGGATCGCCCGGATCCGCCGCTTCTCCGCAGGTTCCTTTCGCTCCGGCGCGCTCATCGTTCCCGTTCCGTCGTCCGGCGGAGGAGAGCACCGATCCCGCCGCGTGTCGATGCCGTCCGAGGCCACGAATTTCCCTTGGACGCTCCCGCGGCGCCATGCGATCTATCGGCCCGCTTCGGCCGACACCCATCCGGAGGAAAGCAGCCATGCACTACCGCACGCCGATCGCGCTCGCGGTCGCCGCGCTACTCGCCGCGCCGCTCACCGCGAGCGCCCAGGCGTCGAAGAAGGGGACCAGGGCCTCCACCACTCGCGCCGCCGGGACGGCGACCGCGCCGGGCGACGGATTGTCCGTCGGCGGGTTCATCGGGTACGAGGGCGGGGACCTCTCGGGGCTCACCCTCCGCGCGGACGCCGAGCTGCCGTTCCAGCAGCTCTCGCCGCAGGTGAAGCTCTCGCTCGTCGGATCGCTGGGCTACACGCACTTCGGGAAGGACATCGACGCCCCCGGGCTCTCGGGCGACATCACGTTCAACGTCGTGCACGCCATCCCCGCGGCGCGCTTCACGCTGCCGATCAATCCGCAGATCGACCTGTACGGCGACGCGGGCCTCGGCCTCTATTTCTATCACTTCACCACCAAGCAGACCGTCTTCGGAGTCCCCGCCGCGACGCACGTGAGCGGCTCTGGTCTCGGCCTGCTCATGAGGATCGCGGTCGGCGGTTTCTACAGGGTGAGCCCGCAGCTCCGCGTCGGAGCCGAGGTCGGCGTCCTCCCCTACTTCAACAAGATCGACACCACCGACTGGACCCTGCTGGTCGGCGCGATGTTCGCGCTGTAGCGGTCCGCTCTCACCTGTCCGCACCTGCCGTGCCGGGGCCGCCCCGCGCCGGTCAGTGGCAGTTCCGCGGACGCGTGCCGAAAGTCCGGCCACGGCGCCGGGCGGGCGCCGGGAGAGCGAGCGGCGGAGCATGCGAGTCGTGGCCGGGTAGAGGTGGATGGCGTTGGGGCTCGCGGTCCTGTTCGGTGGATCGATCCCCGCCAAGGCGCGCGCGCTGGAGGCGCAAGGCGACGCCTCGCCCCTCGCGGATGACGCGACGATGATCGCGCTCGCCGTCGCGCTCTCGTGCGCGGACGCGCCCGACGACAAGGCCGGCCCTCCCGCGGAGCCCTCGACGCCGAAGCCGACCGGTCCCGAGCTCGAGCTCGTCGCGGACGTGAGCGCGAAGTCGCTCCGCTTCGACGAGGTGCCCAAGGTGAACGTGGTCTTCAAGGGGAGCGGGGCGCGGCGGACGGTGTGGAAGTCCGAGCGCGTGAACCTCCCGGCACGGCCCGAGAAAGGCGTCACCTACAAGGACGTCCGGGTGAAGCTCACCATCACGAGCGACATCGAGGAGCTGTCGTCGCTCCTGCGCGAGGCGAAGCGGGCCTCCCGCGGGGTGCGCATCGAGCCCGTCGCCGCCGCGACGCCCGCGACACCGGCGGCGCCGACCGCGCCCGCGGCGCATGCGGCACCCGCTGCCGCAGCGCCGGCAGGGGCCACCGCAGCGAAGAAGTAGCCTCTTCCAGTCCGCGAGGGTCGTCATGGGCGTCGGTTTGCTGCCGCGCGTGGTCGTGGTGTGCGTCCTCGCGGCGAGCGCGCGGGCGATGCGGGCGGAGGAGCAGGGGAGCGTGATGGCGGAGGCGGCGGCCGCGAGCGCGACCACAGCCCCGACCCCGAGCGCGACCGCGACCGCGACCCCGACCGCGACCGCGACCCCGACGGCCACCTCGGCGGCGACCGCGACCCCGACTGCATCCGCAACCGCCACCGCCACCGTCGCCGGAGTTCCCGTCGCCCGCGGGTCGAAGAAGCCGCCCCCGGCGGTGATCGTCGTGCCGCTCGTCGGGACCGTCCTGCTGCCGCTCGCGTTCCCGACGGCGATTCCGCACCCGCGGCAGGAGGCGGGGATCAAGGAGAAGGCGCCATGATCGGGTTCGCCCTCGTCGGAGCGCTCGCCGTCGCCGCGGCTCCAGGGGCCGAGCCGGGGACTCCGCCGGCGGCGATCGTCGTGCCCGCACCGCCCGCGGCGTCGGCTCCGACGCCTCCGGCGCCCGCGCCCGCCGCGCCCCAGGCAGCGGCGGACAAGCCCGTCGCTCCGGCCGACGCGGCGCCGCGCGCGCCGGCGCAGGGACCCGACCTCGAGCTCCACGTCCCCAAGGCAGAGGTCAAGAAGGTCTCGCTCGACGTCGAGAACCTCCAGGCGAGGCTCGATCTCGACACGAAGGTCGCGAACATCGTCTCGATCAACGCAGGCGTCGTCGCGACCGTCCAGAAGCTCAAGCTGGAGCTCGAGGGGGTGCAGGCCGAGACGCACCTCCTCGTGCGCCTCGATCGCGTCGCCGAGGTGTTGGAGCGCGCCCTCGGAACGCTCGACCGGAATCCCGGGATGGCCGGGACGCCGACCCCGCAGACCTCCGCCCCACCACCCGGTTCCCCGGCGGGCGCCGAGCCGTCGCCCGGCGCGGAGCAGGCGACCGCGCAGGTCGCGCTCCCCCAGCCGATGCAGCACAAGGAGTGAACATGACGCTCGCACCGCTCGCCCTCGCCGTCGCCCTGGCCGCGGATCCCGCGCCGGCCGGCGTGGGCGCCACGCCGAACGGCACCGCCACCCCGAACGGCACCACCGCGACGCCTCCCGCGCCGGGGGTGACGGCGGTGGTGCCGGTCGCGCCGGTGGCTCCGCTCAACGGCACGCCCGTCGTGCCGGTGACGCCGGTCACCCCGCTGACCGCGGCGCCGCCCGCCGCGGTCGTGCCGGTCGCGCCGGTGCCCGTCACGGACAAGCCGGTCGCGCCAGTGCCCGTCACCGACAAGCCGGTGCCCGTCACGGCCAAGCCGGTCGCCCCGACGCCCGTGGGCGCGCCGTCGCCGGCGACGCCGGACGCCGGCAGCGCCGACAACGCCCAGGGCGCAGGCGGCAACGCGGGGAACGGCGCCGGCGACGCGTCGACGACGACGACGCCCTCGCCGGACGACAACTCGCCCGGGCCGCGCACCCCGCGGCCGGCCAAGCCCGTCGAGTTCAAGAGCACCGCGCGCGAGCTCTCGAAGGCGAACGGCGATCCCGACGTGCTCCTCGACGTCGGCGCGAGCATCGACCTCATCGAGTTCGTGATCCGCAACGTCCGGGCGCACGTGTCGCTCGACGCCAAGGTGGGGAACCTCGTCCAGCTCTCCGCGGGCGCCGACGCGTCCGTGGACGAGATCCGCCTCACCATCAAGGAGGTCCGCGTCGAGGCGCACCTCGTCGTCCGCCTCGACAACGTCGTCGCGATCGTGGACCGCGCGCTCACCACCCTCGACCGGAACCCGCAGATCATCT
>DASSQM010000401.1:0-5893 GCA_035702465.1 Anaeromyxobacter sp.
CGACCCCGACCTCGACCTCGACCCCGACCTCGACCGCGACCCCGACCTCGCCCGGCCGCCTACGTCGTCACGCGAACACGACCGTCTTGTTCCCGTGCACGAGCACCCGGTCCTCGCAGTGCCAGCGCACGGCGCGCACGAGCACGCGGCGCTCGAGGTCGCGCCCGAGCGCCTTCAGGTCGTCCACGGAGTCGCGGTGGCTCACGCGGCCGACGTCCTGCTCGATGATCGGTCCGGCGTCGAGGTCCGCCGTCACGTAGTGCGCCGTGGCGCCCACGATCTTCACCCCGCGCTCGTACGCCTGCCGGTACGGGTCCGCCCCGGCGAAGGCGGGGAGGAAGGAGTGGTGGATGTTGATCATGCGGTTCGGCCAGCGCGCCACGAGCTCGGGCGAGGCGATCTGCATGTAGCGCGCGAGCACGACGAGGTCGTTCCCGTCGAGCACCTTCGCCATCTCCGCCTCGGCCTCGCGGCGGCGCTCGGGCGTGTTCGGCACGTGCGCGAACCGCACGCCGAACGGCTCCACGGCCGAGCGCAGGTCCGGGTGGTTCGAGACCACCGCCGTGACGTCCGCGCGCAGGTCGCCGCGCTTCCACGCCCAGAGCACCTCCAGGAGCGCGTGGTCGTGGCGCGAGACGAGCACCGCGACCTTCTTGCGGTGCCGGGAGAGGGAGAGCCGCCACTCCATCGCGAACGGCTTCGCCACGTCGAGCGCGAAGGCCGCCTCGAGATCGTGGAGGGGGAGGTCGATGCGGCCCGTCTGGAACTCGAGGCGGGTGAAGTAGATCCCCGCGTCGTCGTCCGAGGTGTGCTGGTCGAAGTCGGTGATGTTCGCGCCGTGGCGGAACAGGAAGCTCGAGATGGCCGCGACGATCCCCGGCCGATCCGGACACTGCACGAGGAGGATGGCGCGCTCTTCCGTCACGGGGGCCGCAGCGTAGCCGCGTTCTTGGCCGCGATCAACGCCGCGGGTGGCGCTTCGCCACACCTGCGGCGGAGAGTCAATCCGCGCGCAATTGCCGCATGTAATCGCGTCCAATCGAGGCGGATATTAATTGAACATGTGTTAAGGTTCGACACCGGGAGGGGGAATGACCACGGCGGCCACGAGGCCGGCCGGAGGCGCGAACGGGGAGCCGCCCCCAAAGCGGCGCCGCCCCGTCGTGCCGCCGCTGGCGGAGCGCGCTCTGGCGCGGCTCTCGCGCGACATCGCTCCGAGGTCGCTCGAGTCGCTCGGGCTCGAGATCCCGCTCTTGCACCGGCTGTCGGCGAAGATCTTCGCCCTCATCGGCATCGTCACGCTCGCCACGATCACCGCGTTCATGTTCGCCGAGCTCGCGGTCCAGCACCACCTCTTGCGGCAGGGGATCGCCGAGTCCGACCTCCTCAGCCACACCATCCGCAACGCGCTCCACCGCGCCATGCTGCAGGACCGCCGCAGCGACGCGTACCTCATCATGCAGGACATCGGGCGGCAGGAGGGCATCGAGAAGGTCCGCATGATGGACCAGGACGGCCGCGTCACCTTCTCGACGGAGCGCACCGAGATCGGCAAGTCCGTCGACCGCCGCGCCGAGTCGTGCGTCGCGTGCCACGCCGAGGGCGAGCCGCTCCACAAGCTCGACGTGAAGGACCGCAGCCGCGTGTTCCAGGTGAACGGGCACCGCGCGCTCGGCATCGTCACGCCGCTCTACAACGAGGAGTCCTGCGCCGCGGCCGCGTGCCACGCCCATCCGTCGGAGCGCAAGGTGCTGGGCGTGCTCGACGTCTCGGTGTCGCTCGCCGCCGTGGACGAGCAGACCGCCACGCTCCGCGTCTGGACGCTGCTCGCCGCCGCCGCCGCCGCCGCGCTGCTCGGGTTCGCGGTGTGGCAGTTCTCGCGCCGCCACGTGATCCAGCCCGTCGCCGCGCTCGTGCAGGCGACGCGGCGGGTGGCGCGCGATCAGCTCGAGCTCGAGGTGCCGGTCACGTGGAAGGGCGAGCTGGGCCTCCTCGCCGCGTCCTTCAACGACATGACGCGCTCGCTGCGCACCACGAAGGGCCAGCTCGACGACCTCATGCACGACCTCGAGCGCCAGGTCGAGGAGCGCACCGCCGCGCTCAAGTCGGCGCAGGACCAGCTCGTGCGGTCCGAGAAGCTCTCCTCGCTCGGGAAGCTCTCAGCCTCGATCGCGCACGAGATCAACAACCCGCTCGCGGGCATCCTCACGTTCGCGAAGCTCTGCGTGCGCACCCTCGAGGAGGGTCCGTCCGACGACGCCACGCGCAAGGCGCTCGTGCGGCACCTCCTGCTCGTGCAGCGCGAGTCGGAGCGCTGCTCGGCCATCGTGCGGAACCTGCTCGACTTCGCGCGCGATCGGCCCATCGCGAGGAAGGAGCTCGATCCGAACGCCGTCGTGGAGGAGGCGCTCCAGCTCCTCGCGAACCAGATCCAGATCCAGGGCGTCACGCTGGAGAAGAAGCTCGGCGCGGTCCCGCTCGTGGACGGCGACTTCGGCCAGCTCCGCCAGGCCTGCGTCAACGTGATCATGAACGCCTGCCAGGCGATGGCGCGCGGCGGCAAGCTCGCCGTGGAGAGCCGCGTGCTCGAGGACGGCAAGATCGAGCTGTCCTTCCAGGACACCGGCCCGGGGATCCCGCCCGATCACCTCCACAAGATCTTCGACCCGTTCTTCACGACCAAGGAGAAGGGCACCGGCCTCGGACTCTCCGTGGTCTACGGCATCGTCGAGAAGCACGGCGGCACCATCGACCTCCAGAGCGAGGTCGGGAAGGGGACGCGCATCGCGCTCCGGCTGCCGAAGGCCGCGCCGAAGGAAGGAAGCCAATGAATGCCGCTGCCGATCTTCGTGTGGTGGATCGGTGAGGCGCAGGAGGACCCGGCGCTGATGGACCACGTCCGCCGCCACGTCGCGCGCGCGTTCGAGCGCGAGGTCGTCGCCTGGAGCGCGCCGGAGCGGCCGCGCCACGCGTACGACGCGAGGCGCCGCCAGCACGCCTCCGGGACGATCCTGAAGTGGCTCGTCGAGACCGGCCCGCGCGGCGGGAAGGTGCTCGGCGTCACCGACCGCGACCTCTTCATCCCCATCCTCACCTACGTCTTCGGCGAGGCGCAGCTCGGCGGGGACGCGGCGGTGGTGTCGACGGCGCGCCTCGCGGAGGGCGCGGACGCGGTCGGCCGGCGCGTCCTCGTGGAGCGGCTCGCGAAGGAGGCGGTGCACGAGATCGGGCACGCGTTCGGCCTCCTCCACTGCGGGAACGAGGGGTGCGTCATGTCGCGCTCGCCCGCCGTGCGCGAGGTGGACGAGAAGTCGTCGCTGCCGTGCGCCGAGTGCCGCGCGCGGCTGTCGCAGGAAGGGGCCTGACGCCATGGCGAACGAGAGGACGCGGATCCTGGTGGTCGACGACGAGGAGATCGTCCGCGAGTCGCTGGGCGGCTGGCTCGAGAAGGACGGCTACACCGTCGAGCGGTCTCCCGACGGCACCTCCGCCCTCGCGCGCATCCAGGCCGAGCGCTGGTCGATCCTCATCGTGGACCTCAAGATGCCCGGCATCGACGGGCTCAAGGTGCTCGAGGAGGCGAAGAAGCTCCAGCCGGACCTCGCGGTGGTGATGATGACGGCCTACGCGACGGTGGACACCGCCGTCGCGGCCATGAAGGCCGGGGCGTACGACTACCTCGTGAAGCCCTTCGATCCCGAGGAGCTGTCGCTCATGATGCAGAAGATCGTGGCCCAGCAGACGCTGGTCCGCGAGAACGTGGTGCTTCGCCAGGCGCTGAAGCAGGAGTACCGCTTCCGCGATCTGCTCTCGAAGAGCCCGGCGATGCAGGCCGTCTTCGAGCTGGCGCGCACCGCCGCACGATCGAACTCCACCATCCTCGTCCTCGGCGAGTCCGGCAGCGGCAAGGAGGTCCTCGCGCGCGCCATCCACGCGGAGAGCCCCCGCGCGGAGGGGCCGTTCGTCGCGGTGTCCTGCGCGGCGCTGACCGAGAGCCTGCTCGAGTCGGAGCTGTTCGGCCACGAGAAGGGCGCCTTCACGGGCGCCATCGCGCGCCGCAAGGGCAAGTTCGAGGCCGCGGACGGCGGCACGCTCTTCCTCGACGAGGTGGGCGACGTCGGCCCGAAGCTCCAGCTCGACCTCCTGCGCGTGCTCGAGGACCGCAAGTTCCACCGGGTGGGCGGGAACGAGCCCATCGAGGTGGACGTGCGCATCGTCGCGGCCACCAACCGGAACCTCCAGAAGGCCGTGCAGGACGGCAAGTTCCGCGACGATCTGTTCTACCGCCTCAACGTGATCCCGATCCTCATCCCCCCGCTCCGGCAGAGGCGTGAGGACATCCCGCTGCTCGTGGAGAACTTCGTGGAGCGCCTCGCCGCGGAGATGAAGAAGCGGCTCGACGGCGTCTCGCCGGACGCCATGAACGCCCTCGTCGGGCACGACTGGCCCGGAAACGTGCGCGAGCTCCGCAACGTGCTCGAGCGGGGCGCGGTGGTCGCGACCGGCGCCATCATCCAGCTCGCCGAGCTCGGCCTGCCGTCCAAGGGCGAGGCGCCGCCGAAGCCCGGGGCGCTCGCGTCGCTCGAGGAGATCGAGAAGCGGCACGTCGCCGCGGTGCTCTCCCACACCGGCGGCAACGTCTCCCAGGCGGCGCGCATCCTCGGGATCGACCGCGTGACCCTCTACAACAAGATGCGCAAGTACGCGATCCGCCGGACCGGCGAGCCGCAGGACGTCCCGCAGCCGACGAACGGCGACGGACCGCGTTGAGTTCCTCCACGTCCGTCGAGGAAGTCCGCAGGCGCGGGCCCGCGGCCCGCAAGCCCAGGTGATCGCAGGAGGTCGCGCGCCGCCCACCCGGGCGGCGCGTCGAGCTTCTACACGACAGGGGCCGTGCGCCGGAGCGCAGCCGCTCGCGCGCACCCGCGCACCACCAGATAACCATTGGTGAACGCTGCCGTTCTCCGTCCTCGGCCGGGCGCCGCGCGCGTGGCCTCCGGCTTGCGATGTAGGCGCTCGAAGGAGGACGGCATGACCTGCCCATATCTGAAGGAAGTCGCGGTCATCTTCTGCCGCGCCTACCCGGTGAAGAAGCCGGTGCCGGTGGACCAGGTCACGACGGCGAGCACCTGCGAGGGCGGGTTCGAGGAGTGCCCGCTCTACAGGGAGGCGCTCGCGCGCGCGCAGAGGTCGGCCTCCGAGGACGAGCTTCACCACCCCGCAACACCGAAAGGAGCGACGCCATGATGCTCGCCTTCGTGCTCGCGCTGGTCGGAGTCGGCGTGATCGGAACCCTGAACCTCGTCGCCGCCAGGTAGGGAGACGGACATGAAGATCACGCGGAGAGGCTTTCTGGAGGTGGCCGCGATCGGCGCCGGGGTGGCGGCGGCCGGCACGGCGCAGGCGTCGGTCGACACACCCGCGGGCGCGACCGACTCGCCCGGCGTCCTCGTCGACACCACCCTGTGCGTCGGCTGCCGCGCCTGCGAGGCGGCGTGCGCCGAGGCGAACGGGAACCCGCCGCCGCCGGAGGGCGCCGACGTGTTCGCGAAGCGCCGCGAGACGTCCGAGACCGCCTTCACGGTGGTGAACAAGGCGGAGGACACGAAGCGGTTCGCGAAGCGCCAGTGCATGCACTGCATCGCGCCGGCGTGCGCGTCGGCGTGCCCGGTGCGCGCCCTCGACAAGAAGCCCGAGGGCCCGGTCACCTACGACCCGACGAACTGCCTGGGCTGCCGCTACTGCATGATCGCCTGCCCCTTCGAGATCCCGAAGTACGAGTACAGCTCGAACACGCCGCGCGTGCGCAAGTGCTCGTTCTGCGCGCCACGCCAGGCGGCGGGCCTGAAGCCCGCGTGCGCCGAGGTCTGCCCCTCCGGCGCGCTCACGTTCG
>DASSQM010000402.1:0-2610 GCA_035702465.1 Anaeromyxobacter sp.
GAGCGAGGGGTCCCAGCCGGCGACCCGCGCGACGAGCCGCGCGCGCGGGCTCGCGACCTGGTACCGCGCCGTCCGGACGGGCGCGTCGAGCTCGATCGACCACAGCTCGCGATCCAGCCAGTGCGGGAGGTCGCCGGCGCGGCAGGCGTGGATCCACGCGTCGGCGCGCCCCCGCGGCGCCGCGACCCACTCGCCCGGCGCCGGCCAGCGGAAGCCGGTGAACGGCGCGACCGCGCCCTCCGCGAGGAACTTCCAGGCGATCACCGCTTCCCTCCGTCGCCACGCTTCCACCCGCGGAACGCCGCGAGCAGGGCGTCGCGGGCGTCGGGCTCGATCGACTCCTCGGTGACCCCGCGGGCGCTCTCGACCACCTGCCGCATCTGCCGGAGGTACGTGCGGCACGAGTCGCAGTAGGTGAGGTGCATCTCGAACCGCATGCGATCGTCGATCGAGAGCTTCTCCTCGAGGTAGTCGGTGACGAGCTCGACGAGCTCCTTGCAGCTCAGATCGGGAACGGAGAGCGTCATGCGCGGTCCCTCCCCATGCGCTCCTCGACGAGCGCGCGCACCTTCGAGCGCGCGCGGTGGAGGAGCACGCGCTGGTTCCCTTCGGAGATGCCGAGCAGCTCGCAGACCTCGTCCGAGTCCCACCCCTCCACGTCGCGCAGCGACATCACCGTACGCTGCGCCTCGGGCAAGGTCTCCATCGCGTCGCGGACGAGCGCCACCATCTCGCTCGACGCGACGCGCGCGTCGGGCCAGGGCTCCGGCGGCTCGGACCAGTGCCCCGGCCAGCGCGCGTCCTCGTCGAGGAACCGGTCCGGCGAGACGGCCGGCGCGTCGTCGGCGGGCTCGAGCGACGAGAACGGCGTCGTGCGGCTCTCGCGTGCGCCTCGCGCCTTCGCGCAGTTCACGAGGATGCGGAAGATCCACGCCTGGAGCGGCGCGCGTCCCTCGAAGAGGTGCAGGCCCTTGAGCACGCCGAGCCACGCCTCCTGCACGACCTCCTCGGCGATCGAGCGGCTGCGCACGAACGTCGAGGCGACGCGGAGCATGCCGGAATGATGTCGCCTCACGAGCGCAAGGAACGCGGCCTCGTCCCCCGCCCGGAGGCGCTCCAGCAGCTCGCGCTCCTGTGGCGCCATCTCGGCGGGCTCGGACGCCCGCGGCGATTTCAGCTCGCGCATCTCCGGCACGGCCCAGGAGAGGTCCCGCGGGGTGTAGCGCCAGCCGTCCGGGGGCGCAGCGACTCCGTGGGGATGGCGCATCGCGCCGAGGGCCCGCCAGGTCGGATCGTCGTCGGAACGGCCGAACCGCAATGCTGACGTGGCGACGCTCACCGCGACCTCCGGGGCATGGCCGCGGGTGTGGAGGACGCGTGCGAGCGTTACGCGCGATGCCCTTCTGGATCGCGATTACGCCCTGACCGCGATGTGCCACCTGGAGACCGTCACTCCGCGGCACCGCGCGCGGCGGCGGTCCGCCCGAAGTCGCCGTCCTTCCATATTCGCCCGGCCACCTCCCACACGAGGTGGTCGGGGGCCGTGCCCCACACACGGATGTACCCGCCGTGAATGCCGCGGAGATGGTGATACGCGCAGAGCGCGACGCGGTTCTCCGGTCCGTCCGATCCTCCGCGCGAGCGAAGCTCGACGTGGTGCGCGTGCACCGCCCTGCGGCTGCATCCCGGTACCCGGCAGCGGCCGAGGTCGCGCTCGCGGACCTTCTGAGAGACGGTCCTCGCCTTCTTGACGTGGGCCTTCCACGTGTCGATGAAGTGCCGCGCCACCCGGACGAGGCATCTTCCGTCGTCGAGGAGGCCTCCCTCGACGGCTCGGACGGCGCGGAACGAGGCCTGGAGCACCAGCGCCACCCGCTCGGGCACCCGGGCGCGCAGCATGCGCGCCGCACGCATCTGCGCCTCGTCGCGATTCCCCAGCGCGGCGCGCAGTTCGACGCAGGTCATCTCCCGCGCCCGCGCGATCCAGGGCTCCATCTCCTGAGCGGGGAGCGGGGCCAGCAGCCGGAGCTTCTCGTACGCGAGCACCGCGTCCCTCGCCGCCCGGAGCGCCGGCACCTCCCACAGCCGCTTCTCCAGCGCCGCCCGCTGCTCCACGGTGCGGGCGCCGAGCCGGAGCCGCTCCTTGCAGTAGTGCTCGAACGAGGTGAACCCGGCGATCTTCCAGAGGCCGCTGCGCCTCACCATGTACGCGCAGTACCCGAGGATCCCGTCCCAGCTCCGGCGGAACGCGGCGAGGTTCTCGAGGCGCGCGTCGATCTCGGCTGCGGATGTCATGTCCTCGAACTGGTCGCTTTCGGGCGCCCCGACGCGAAGCGCTTCCGCGAGGAACGACCAGCGATCCGTCTCCACCTCGAGCCGCGCCTGCCGCTGCTCGACGGCGTCGCTGTCCGGCCGGAACGCGCCGCCGGCCGCCCGCGCGCCATCGTCGCCGGCCTCCATCGGGTGCTCCGCGAGGTACTCCTGCGCCATCGCCTCGAGCTGCTGCGGGCGCTTCGAGCCCGGCATGAGGCGCGAGGCGATCTCGAGCGCCTCGTCCACCGTCGCACGGTCCTCCGGCGAGAGCCGAACCCGGAACCGCAGCCACTCCTC
>DASSQM010000403.1:0-4198 GCA_035702465.1 Anaeromyxobacter sp.
AAGGCGGAGGCCGAGCGCAAGGCGGCCGCCGCGCAGGCGGCCGCGGAGCGGAAGGCGGAGGCGGATCGCAAGGCGGAGGCGGATCGCAAGGCGCGCGAGGAGCGCCGCGCCGCGTCCGCAGGCGGCGTCGCGTTCGAGAAGGCGGGGACGGAGCCGGCGAAGGCGAGGCCCGCCGTCGATCCGGCGCTCGCCGAGGCGCTGAAGCGCAAGGAGGAGGCGGTCGCGCCGAAGGCGCAGGCGCTGCCGGAGGGGCTCGATCCCGCGGAGATGCAGGCCGTCATCCGCTCGAACCGCGCCGCGCTCGAGGCGTGCGTCGAGAAGGCGCTCGCGGATCCGGCCACCGCGGTCTACGCGGGCCGCAAGGTCTCGCTCATCATCCTCGTCGCGCCGAGCGGTCGAGCGGAGGCGGCGCTGGAGGAGCCCGACCTCGACGCGTCCGCGTTCGGCGCGTGCGTCCGCCGCGCCGCGGGGAGGATGAGCTTCCCCGCGTTCCGCGGCGAGCCGGTCGGCGCGCGCATCCCGCTCGTGCTCGGGCGCGGGTGATCGCCGCCCGGGCGCTCACCGCGCGAAGACGTCCGACAGCTTCGTGACGCGCACGGCCTCGGGCGGGATGCCGAGCTTCGTCGCGCCGATGCGCCGATCCTCGTCGAGCAGGGCCGCCGGCTTCTCGGCGTCGTAGGCGATGCTCGTCGGCGCATCCGAGAGGAGCGCGTCCGCGAGCCCCTTCGCGTCCTTCGTCACGAACACGAACGAGAGGTCGCGCCAGGAGAGGTGGCGCCGCACCGCCGCGTTGACGGCGTCGCGCGTGAGCCGCGCGAGCCCCTCCCGCACGTAGGCGCCGAACTCCGGGATCCCGTACCAGCGCGAGTCGAGCGCGTACCCGACCTGCTGGTCCTGGCGCGCGGTGAGGAGCGCGACGTTCTTCTGGAGGAACGCGCGCGTGGCCTGGAACTCCTCCTCGGTGAGCCCCTCGTCGACGAGCCTGCGGAGATCGTCGAGCGCGATGCGGACGGCCATCACCGCGTTCCTCGGCACCACCGGGCGGATCCAGATCTCGAAGAGCTGCGCCCGCCGCGCGACGTTCGGGTCGGGGAAGAACTGGAACATGCCGCGCGGGAACGCCTCCACGTACGCGTAGCTGCCGTAGTCCAGCCCGCGAGCGACGCGGATGCGCTGCGCGAGGTGGGCGGCCAAGGAGCGGTGCTCGCCGAGCCACGAGCGCGCGAGCCACAGCGCGAGGAAGTCGGGGTGGCCCCGGCGCACGTCGATGGGCATCCCGAACGAGATCGCCGTCGCGGGCGTGTCCTTCTCGACGATCTCGACCTGGTAGCCGGACGGGCGGCGTCCCTCGACCGCGGTCGGCTCGGGCGCCTTGCCCTCCGGGAGCGCCGCGAGCTCGGCGCGCAGGCGCGGGAGGAGCGCCGCGGGCGCCGCGCCGCCCAGCCCCACGACGACGCTCGCGCGCGTGTAGCGCTCGCGCACGAACGCCTTCACGTCGTCGAGCGTGACGGCCCCGAGCCCCTCCACGGTCCCGACCGTCGGATGGCCGTACGGCGTCCCCGCGAACGCGTTCGCCTGGAGCCGCTCCTTCGCGAGCTCCTCGTCGTTCGCGACGCGGAGGTCCTGCACGAGCGCGTCGAGGTGCGCGTCCCGCAGCCGCCGGAAGTCCTCCTCGCGGAAGCCCGGCGCGACGAGCTGCGGGAGCGCGACGTCCGCGAAGCGGTCCCACGCGTCGGCGGGGAACGTGCCGGTGAGCGTCGCCATCTCGCGGTCGACCCGGGCCACGAACGAGGCGGCGAGCGGGTGGAGCGCGTCGCGGATCTCCTCGATGCGCATCGTCCGCGACCCGGCGGCGGCGAGCATGTCCGCCGCGAGGGAGGCGAGCCCCTCCTTCCCCTGCGGATCGCGGGCGCTGCCCGCCTCGAAGAGGAGCTTCAGCGTGACGACGGGCAGCCTCGACGCCACCGTGACGACGGGCACGTCCGCCGGCGCGGCGCGCGGCGCGAGCGTGTCGAGCGGGGGCGGGCTCTCCATCGACGGCAGCGGCTGGCTCGCGAGCGTGGCCACGACGAGGTTCGCGTCCGTGAACCAGGCGCGCGCGGCGCGGTGCAGGTCGGCGGGCCCGAGCGACGCCTCCGTGCGGAAGAGCTGGTTCAGCGTCCCGTAGGCGCGCTCGAAGACGGAGTAGCGGGCCACCGCCGAGGCGATGGCGTCCGTCGAGTCGAGCCGGCGCGCGAACGCGTTGCGCGCGTGGGCGATCGCGGCCGCGGCCCGCCGGGCGTCCGGCGGCGCGGCCCGCGCGCCGGCGAACGCCTTCAGGAGCTCGTCGCGGACCCGCGCCGCGTCGTCCGGCCTCTTGAGGCGCGCCGTCACGATCGCGAGGCCCGGGTCGAGCGAGGGCGGGTGCTCCACCGAGAGCGCGTCCACGACCTGCTCGTCGAGGACGAGCTTCCGGTACGCGTCGGAGGTCTCGCCGACGAGGAGGTCGAGCAGGAGGTCCACGGCCGCCCAGTCCTTCGCGGTCGCGGAGAACGCCGGGCCGTGGAACGCGACCGAGACGAGCGGCAGCGTCTGCGACGGCCACGGCACGTGCGCGTGCACGGGCCCCTCGGGCGCGGGCTCGACCGGGATCTCCGGGCGCTGGCCGGCGCCGCGCCTCCACTTGCCGAAGTAGCGCTCCGCGAGCGCGATCGCCTTCGCGGGCGCGACGTCGCCCGCGATCACCAGCGTCGCGTTGTCGGGGCGGTACCACCGCGCGTAGAAGAGGCGCGAGTACTCGAACTGGTTCGGCATGTCCTCGATGTCGGCGAGGAACCCCATGGCCGTGTGCTTGTACGGGTGCGCGCGGTAGGCCGAGTCCCGCAGGGTCTCGCGGAGCTTCTGCCCGGGGTTCGAGGCGTTCTTGTCGTACTCGCCGAGGATGGCGCGCGACTCGGTCTTGAAGTCCTCGACCGAGTAGTCGAGGTTCATGAACCGGTCCGCCTCGACCTCCAGGATCTTCTCGAGGTCCTCCTTCGGGAAGGTCGCGAAGTAGTCCGTCACGTCGTCGGAGGTGAACGCGTTCTGGCGGGCGCCGGCGGCGGCGATGATCGCGCGGTACCTCTCCTGCGGGTACGCCTTCGTCCCGCGGAACATCATGTGCTCGAAGAAATGGGCGAACCCGGACTTCCCCGGCTCGACCTCGTTGCGCGACCCGGTGCGGACCGCGATCTGCACCGAGACGAGGTCGGGGAATCCCGTCGGCACCGCGACGACGCGGAGGCCGTTCGGCAGCGTCCGCTCCAGCGCGTGGAACGGGAGCACGTCCGGGCTGCGTTGCGGGGCGCCGCCCGCGGGCGCGGCGGCGGCGAGCGAGAGGGCGGCGGCGAGGGAGAGGGCGCTCACGATGGGCCTCCGGCGGCGCGGAAGGAGACCACGAAGCGGCCCCTCGCGGAAGCGGCTCCCGGCCGGGGGCGGGGGGGCGCCTCGGTGCGGTAGGCTGGCACGCGATGGGGCGGGACGACGCGAGCGAAGGGGCATGGGCGCACTTGCGCTCGGTCGCGCTCCGGCATCCGTGCCTCCTCGCCGCCGCCGTCGCAGCGGCGGCGTTCGCGAACACGCTTCCGAACCAGCCCGTGCTCGACGACGGCTGGGCCGTCCTCGACAACCCCGTGGTCCGGACGCTCGACGTGCGCCGCGCGCTCGGCGCCCAGTACGGGCACGCGGGGGGCGCGACGCTCCAGGGGCCGTACCGCCCGGTCGCCACGCTCACCTGGGCGCTCCAGTACGCGCTCCACGGCCGGACGCCGCCCGGGTACCACCTCGTGAACGTGCTCCTGCACGCGGTCGCGACGGCGCTCGTCGTGGTCCTCGCGCGGCGCCTGCTCCTCGCGGCGGCGCCGCAGCGTGCGAGCCCCGGCGCGCTCGGGGCGGGGCTCCTCTTCGCGCTCCACCCCGTGCACGTGGAGGCGGTCGCGCCCATCGTGGCGCGGACGGAGCTCCTCGCCGCGGTCGGCGGCCTCGGCGCGCTCCTGCTCGCGCTCGGCCCGCACCGGCGGGCGCGGCTCGCGGGCGCGTCCGCGGCGCTCCTCGCGGGCGTGCTCTCGAAGGAGACGGCGGCCGCCGTGCCGCTCCTGTACGCGCTCGTCGCCGCGCTCCTCCCCGCGGCGGCGGGGCTCGAGGCCCGCCCCGGGCTGCGCGATCCCGCCGCGCGGCGCGC
>DASSQM010000404.1:0-6466 GCA_035702465.1 Anaeromyxobacter sp.
GGCCTCGGCGCGCACCGGGTGGTCGCCGCGCCACCTCCTCGTGCGCCGCGGGGGCTCGCTCGTCGCGGCGGCGCCCGCGTACGTCCGCACCGACTCCGACGGCGACTTCTCGCGCGACTGGGATCTGGCGGCGGCGGCGTCCCGCGCCCGGATCGCGTACTACCCGAAGCTCGTGCTCGGCGTGCCGTTCACGCCGGCGAGCGGACGCCGCGTGCTCGCCGCCGCGGGGGAGGACCGCGGCGCGCTCGTCGCGGCGGTCGCCGAGCGCGCCCGCCGCCTCGCCGCGGACGAGGGGCTCGGCGCGATCCAGGCGCTCTTCCCGTTCGCCGACGAGGCGCGCGCCCTCGAGGCCGCCGGGTTCGCCGTCCGCGTCGACTTCCAGTACCACTGGCGGAACGAGGGCTACCGCACGATGGACGACTTCCTGGCGCGGTTTCCCTCCAAGCGCCGCAACGCCATCCGCAGGGAGCGGGCGGCGCCGGCGCGCCAGGGGATCGCGATCCGCACCGTGCGCGGCGACGAGCTGGCGCGCGATCCGGCGGCCTGGGCCCGCGACTGCTTCGCCCTGCACCGGGCCAGCACCGACCGGATGGCGTGGGGCATGCGCTGGGTGAACCGCCGCTTCTACGAGCGCGTCCTCGCGACGATGCCCGACGCGGCCGAGGTCGTGGAGGCGCGCCGGGAGGGCCGCCTCGTGGCGATGGCGTTCAACCTGGCGTCGCGCTCGCGGCTGTACGGCCGCTACTGGGGCGCGGGCGAGGACCACCCGTTCCTGCACTTCAACGTCGCGCTGTACCACTCGATCGACGAGTGCATCCGGCGCGGCGTGGAGGTGTTCGAGGGCGGGGCCGGCGGCGAGCACAAGCTCGTGCGCGGCTTCGAGCCCGCGGAGACGTTCGCCGCGCACCTCGCCCTGGACCGCCGCCTCGACTCCGCCATCCGCCGCCACCTCGCGCAGGAGCGCGGCGCCCGCGAGGACGCGGTCCAGCGGTGGCGCGCCGAGCATCCACGCCTCGGCGGGTAGTGACGGCCCCTCCGACACCCCCAGGGGGGTGTCCCTTCGTCACGTGACCGGGGTTTCTCCGTGCACAGGGGGCCGCCGTGGGGGCGGCCGGAAGGGAACCAAGCACATGCTTCGCAACATCCGCACCGTCGTCTCGTTCGCCGCCGCGCTGGCGCTCGCCGCCTGCGGCGGCGGCGCGCGCACGCCGTCCAACGGCGCCTCCGCCGCTCCGAAGGTCCGGGTCACCCGCGGCGCCATCTCGGCCCGCTCCGCCGGGAGCGTGACCGTGAACGGCATCCAGCTCTCCACCGCGTCCTCCGCGGTCCGCGCCGACGGCAAGTCGATCGATCAGGCCTCGCTCGACATGGGCATGGTCGTGACCGTGCGCGGCACGTTCGACGACCGCGGCGGCGAGGCGTCCGAGATCGAGATGGAGCACGCCGTCGAAGGCCGCATCGACGACAAGGGCGTCGACTTCGTCGTCGTCGGCGGCCAGCGCGTGCACGTGGACGACTCGACCGAGTTCCACCAGAGCCGCTCGGCCGGCCTCGCGAGCTACTCCGTGGGCGACGTGATCGCCGTCTCCGGCGTCGCGGACGACCGCGGCGGGCTGCGCTCCTCCCGCATCGACGACTCGCCGCGGCAGGTTGCGCCGGCTGCGAGCCACGACGACTTCGACCTCCAGGGGTTCGTCTCGAACATCGTGGCAGGCACGAGCTTCGAGCTGCGCATCACCCCCGACGCGTCCGAGCGCTGGATCGTGACGATCGCCGGCCTCACGATGCCCGCAGGGTTCAAGGACGGCGCGCGCGTGGAGGTCCACTCGCTCTCGGCGCCCGCGGCGGGCACGGCCCCGGTGCTCGGGATCATCACGGCGAGCGCGGTCGACCTCGAGGATCGCCTCGACGACGCCGACGACCAGGGCGAGCTGGAGATCGAGGGCATCGTCACGAGCGGCGCCGCGGCCTCGTTCGTCATCGACGGGAAGACGGTCCTCACGGACGCCTCGACGAAGTGGCTGCTCGGCCTCTCCACCGACCTCGTCCCCGGCGTGAAGGTCGAGGCCGAGGGCCAGGTGGACGGCTCGGGCGCGCTCCACGCGACGAAGGTGTCCTTCCGCGCGGGCGTGCGGATCACGGCGGCGCTCCAGAACGTCTCGTGGGACGGCACGTCGGGCACGGCGACCATCCTCGGCGTGCCCGTCCAGCTTCCCTCGTTCGCCCGCTACGACGTCGCTCCCGCCGAGGGCCTGCGCGTCGAGCTGCGCGGGAACCCCAGCGCGAGCGGCACGGGCGTGGTCGCGCTCCGGCTCATGGCGGCGACGGGGGGTAACACCGACCGGGTGTTCATCCGCGCCGTGGTCACTTCCGAGTCGAGCGCGCGCCTGACGATCCTCGGTTTCGACGTGACGACCGCGGGCGCCCAGTTCAAGAACGTGGACGAGAGCCTCATGTCCGCCGACGCCTTCTTCGCGGCCGTCGACGCGGGAAGGACCGTCGTGAAGGCGCGGGCAGCGAGCCTCTCGAACGTGGCCGGGACGTCCTTCGCCGCCGACGAGGTCGAGATCGACGGCGACGAGTAGTCACGATTAGGATCGAGCGATAGGAGCGGTCGAGGCTCGTTCCCCCCCAATCGGCCGCTCCGCGTGCGCGCCCTCCCAGGGCGCGCACGTCTTTTGGGCGCTCGTGGTGGCGGCGACGGGGCCATGCCACAATCGCTCGCCTGATGAGCACGCCCGTCCCCGAACCGGTCCGCGCCGCCGCGCGCCGCGCCCTCGCGCTGGCGGACGCAGCGCTCCTCGCGGAGTGCGACGAGACGTTCTTCATGGTCGGCGGTCCCGGCGGGCAGCACCGGAACAAGACCGAGAGCGGCGTGCGGCTCGTGCATCGCCCCACCAGCGCCCACGTGACGGCGACGGAGCGCCGGAGCCAGGCGCGAAACCGCGCCGCCGCCCTCGCCCGCCTGCGGAGCCGGCTCGAGGCGCTCGCGCGCAGGCCGAAGCCTCGACGCGCGACGGAGCCGACGCGCGCGTCGCGCGAGCGGAGGCTCCGCGAGAAGAAGCGGCGCGGCGAGAGGAAGGCGGAGCGGCAGGGGTGGGACCGCTGAGCCGCGCCGGTCGCCCCTCGACCGTCGCGTCGGGGCGAGCGGTTGGGGGGTCAGGACGGCCGGCCGTCCGCGGGCGCGAGCGGCTCGACGATCCCCGCCGCGACGAGGCGCGCGATCCCGGCGCGCACGTCGGCGGGCGCGATGCCCGCGGCCTCGAGCGCCTCGCACAGCGCCGTCACGCCGAGCCGCTTCCCGGCGAGCTCCGCGAGGATGACGCCGTCGGAGGGCGCGACGCCGAGCGGGCCGGCCCACGCGGCGAGCGCGGCGTCGAGCGCCGCGCGGCCGCTCGCGCGCGCGCCGAGCACGGCGGCGCGGTACGCCTCCTCCGCGGAGGCGCCGGAGAGGGAGACCGAGAACTTCTGGCCGCGGGGCCAGCGCTTCGCGTCGTTCGAGGACTTGCCGAGGAGCATCGCGGGCCGTTGTCCGCTGAACGCGGGCCGGATGTCAATGGACGGGGAGGGGCCTGGACGGGCGGCGCCCTCGGCAGAGGGAGTGGCGCCGTGGCGCGCCGGCCGCCATGGAACGCGCCGTGCCGCAGGCGAAGCCAGCGTTGCCGCGCGCCGCGCCGGGCTGGGGGCGCGCACGGGTCTTCGCGATCGGTCACTCGACGCGCCCGATCGACGAGCTCGTGGAGCTGCTCCGCGCGGCCGGCGTCGCCACGGTGGCGGACGTGCGCACCATCCCGCGCTCCCGGGCGAATCCGCAGTACGAGGGGCCGGCGCTCGCACGGGCGCTCGCCGCGGCCGGGATCGGGTACGTCCACCTCCCTCGCCTGGGCGGGCTCCGGCACGCGCGCAAGGACTCGCCGAACGGAGCGTGGAGGAACGCGAGCTTCCGCGGGTACGCCGACCACATGCAGACGCCGGAGTTCGAGGAGGGCCTCTGCGAGCTGCGCGGCGTCGCGAAGGCGGGGCCGGTCGCGGTGCTCTGCGCGGAGGCGGTGCCGTGGCGCTGTCACCGGTCGCTCCTCGCCGACGCGCTCGCGGCGCGCGGCGTGCTCGTCCAGCACATCGTGGGGAAGGGGCGGACCTCGCCTCATCGCATCACGCCGTTCGCGCGGATCCGGGGACGGCAGGTGACGTATCCCGCCGAGCGCGCCGCCGCTGATGCCGGTCGATGACGAGGCCCGCGATCGCGTTCGCGGGGATGAGCGCGTTCGTGACCGTGAACACCCAGTTCCGGACGAGCGCGCTGTACACCGTGAACCCGGCGGACGCCGCCGTCTGGCCCACGAACAGCCAGCGCGACACGCCCTCGCTCGTCCCCTCGCGCCATTGCTTGCGGGCCTGGCGAAAGAGGGTCGCGAGCAGGATCGCGGAGCTGGCCCAGCCGATGAGCTCGGTCACGATGGGAAGGGTGGCGCCGCGGCGGCGCGGGGGCATGCGGTCGCGCTTGCGCGGGCGGAGCGCGCCGGGGAGACTCCGCGGCCGCCGGGCCGCCGCTGCTGTCGCCGCCCGCGGAGGTGTCTCGCCCCGTGCTCGCAACGCTCGCCGCCGTCGCGTCGTCGCTCGCCGTCTCCGTCGTCACGCCAGCGCCGCCGGCACCCGGCGACGTCGCCGCGCTCGTGCGCCGCTGCGTCGAGGCGTACGGCGGGAAGGCCGCCCTCGCGAGGGCGGCGCGGTGGCGGCAGGAGGGCACGGTCACGTCGCTGCTCCACCCGGGCGAGAAGGGCCGCATCGCCCGCGCATACGAGCGCCCCGGGCGCCTGCGCGTGGAGATCGCGTACCCGGGCGGCGGCGGCGAGGTGCGCGTGCTCGCGGGCGGCCGCGGGTGGCGTGACGGCGAGGAGGCGTCGGGGCCGCGGCTCGCGGCGATGATCCTCCAGGCCGCGCGGGTGGACCTGCCGGCGCTGCTCTCGTCGCGCGGCTCGAAGGTGACGGAGGCGGGGACGATCGAGCTCGGCGGCAAGAAGCTCCGCGTCCTCGCCGTGGAGCCCGCGCCCGGTCTCGTGGTCGAGGCGGCGATCGATCCCGCCAGCGGCCGCATCCTGCGCTCCCGCGGCGCGTCGCGCGATCCGGGCGCCGCGCAGATCGAGTTCGTGACGACGTACTCCGGCTTCCGCGTGGTGGCGGGCGTCCTCGTCGCCATGCGCGAGGAGAACTGGGCCAACGGGCGCAGCACGGGCGAGACGGTGCTCGAGGAGGTGGAGTTCCCGAAGGCGCTGCCGGAGGGGACGTTCGGGCCTTAGAGGCCACCCGCGCTGGGCCTGTCGCCCGAGCGGCGGCGGCGCTACGGACGCCGCCATGCCCAGCGCAGAGCGCCCGCCCTTCATCGTCTCGAGCGACGACGTCCCGGAGACGCAGACGCACTATCCCAACAGCGACGAGCGCCTCGCGTTCACGCGGAGGATCGGAAAGGCGGCCGGCCTGCTCCGCATCGGCGTGAACCTCGTGCGGCTGCCCCCCGGGCACCGGACGTCGTGGCCCCACGCGGAGGAGAAGGAGGAGGAGTTCGTCTACGTGATCGATGGGGAGATCGGCGCGTGGGTGGACGGCGTCGTCTACCCGATGCGCGCCGGCGACCTCGCCGCGTTCCCCGCCGGTACCGGCATCTGCCACACGCTCGTCAACGACGGCGAGCGCGACGCGACGCTGCTCGTCGGCGGCGAGGCCGACAAGAGCGACAACCGCATCTTCTACCCGCTCCACCCGCAGCGCCGCGGAGACATGCCGTGGAGCTCGTGGTGGGAGGACATCCCGCTGCGGCCGCAGGGGCCGCACGACGGGAGGCCGGCGGCCGTGAGGGAGGGGGAAGGGTAATCCCCGGCGTGGAGGTGCCGCTCACTCCGAACGGAGTGTGACGGCCTCGATGTTGTTGCCATCGTCGTCCAGGACGAACGCGGCGTAGTACGTCGCGTGGTAGTGCGCCCGGAGCCCCGGCCCTCCGTTGTCCTTGGCACCGGCCGCGAGCGCAGCAGCGTGAAAGGCGTCCACTGCCTGGCGGCTCGGCGCCGCGAACGCGAGGTGCATGGGATGAACATGGGCGGGGTCCTGTACGAGCCACAGGTCCGGGTTCTCGTCTGCCCCCAGGCCGACTCCGCCCTCGGACTCCACGAGGACCTCGTAGCCGAGGGGCGCGAGCGCCGCGACATACAGCGCCCTCGCCTTCGCCAGGTCCGTCACTCTGAGCGTGAGATGGTGGATCATGGATGGCTCGAGTCGCGATCACTGCGCGACCCGCACGAGCTGGACCAGCGGCCGGTCCGCGTCGAGCTCCCCCGTGCAGTCGATCTCGAGCTGCAGCATCCAGTCGACCTCGCCCTTCTCGTCGACGATGCGCTGCACGACCTCCCAGCGGCGCGGCGCGAGCTCCTTCACGAACGTGTTGTGCGGCCGGCGCGCGGCGGGGGTGACGTCG
>DASSQM010000405.1:0-2455 GCA_035702465.1 Anaeromyxobacter sp.
GCTCGCGGCCCGCCACGCGCGGGCGCTCGGCAAGGGTGCGCTGAAGGAGATCGGCGCGGCCGCCGACGAGGCGGAGGCCGCCGCCAAGGACGGCGACGAGGAGCGGCTCTCCGCGGCCCTGCGCGCCCTCGACGACCTGTGGGCCGAGCACCTCCAGGCGCGCGCGAAGCCGCTCTGGCGCGAGTACGGCGAGGCGGTCGTGCTCGCCGTCGTGCTCGCGCTCGCCCTGCGCGCGTTCGTGGTCGAGGCGTTCAGGATCCCGTCCGGCTCGATGGCGCCGACGCTCCTCGCGGGGGACCACGTCTTCGTGTCGAAGCTCGCCTACGGCGTGCGCTTCCCGTTCACGCACGTGCGGGTGCTCGCGCGCCGCACGCCCCGGCGCGGAGACGTGATCGTCTTCGAGAGCCCGCGCCAGCGCGGTGTGGACGTGGTGAAGCGCGTCGTCGGGATCCCCGGGGACGTCGTCGAGCTCCGCGACCAGGTGCTGTACGTGAACGGCGTCGCGCAGCCGCGCTCGCCGCTGGGCGAGGTGGCGTTCGAGGATCCCGGCGACGAGGCCGGCCGGCCGTCCCAGGACACGTGCCGCCGCTACCGCGAGTCCCTCGCGAAGGGAGAGCTGCTGCGCCCCGACGGAGAGCTCGAGGGCGCCTCGGAGGCCAGCTGGCAGGGCGCCGCCGCCGCGGGCGTCGCCACGTACGAGGTCCTGCAGTGCCGCCGCGCGCGCATCGCGGCGCGCGAGGGTCCGTACGAGGTGGTGCGGCCCGGCCACGTGTTCGTCCTCGGCGACAACCGGGATCGCTCCGCCGACAGCCGCGCCGCCGGCGGCTGGCAGGTCCCGCTCGGAAACGTGAAGGGCAGGGTCGAGGTCGTCTTCTGGAGCTGGGGCGCGGGCGGCAGGTGGCCGCGGAGCCGCGACGGCGTCCGGCTCGACCGGCTTTTCAAACCGGTCGAGTAGCGGTAGAAGCACTCGCTTGATGAGCGGTCCTCGAGTCGACGTCGCCCGGGCGCAGCGCGGGGCGATCACCTGGGTGACCCTCCTCCTCGTCGCCGCCGCCGTCGCCGCCGGCTACATGCTGTGGGTCTGGGCGCCCGTCTACTACGAGAACTACGCCGTGAAGCAGGTCGTCCGGGACTACATGAACCAGGCGGTGAAGAACCCGAACGACGAGCAGCTCCGCCGCTTCATGGTCGCGAAGATCCGCTCCCTCGCGCAGATCGAGGGCGTCGACCGGTACGGGCGCCCCGCGCGCGTCCCGGCCGTCCCGGTCGAGGAGCGCGACGTCTCCTGGGAGCGCGACACGAGCAGTCAGCCCCCGATGCTACACGTGACGTTCGACTACGCGCGCCAGGTCGACCTGCCGTGGTTCGACCGGACGACCACGAAGGTATTCACGGTGGATCTCTCGAACGACCTCACCATCCCGGACTGGGGACCGGCCCGCTAGATCCTCGGGGAGGAGCGCATGAACGCGCAGGACATCGAGCGCGCGGTCCGCCGCCTGGGCCGCGAGATCGCGGAGCGCGCCAAGGCGAGCGGCGCCGCGAAGGACCTCGCCATCGTGGGGATCCGCCGCGGCGGGGTGTTCCTCGCGCAGCGGCTCCGGCGCGACCTGGCCCAGGCGGTCGGCGTGGAGCCGCCGCTCGGCACCCTCGACATCGCGCTCTACCGCGACGACCTCTCCGAGAAGGGCGCGGCGCCGGTCATCGGCCCGACGGACATCCGGTTCCCGGTGCAGGGCAAGACCATCGTCCTCGTGGACGACGTGCTCTACACCGGCCGCACCGTGCGGGCGGCGCTCGACGAGCTGGTCGACTTCGGGCGGCCGCGGCGCGTGTGGCTGGCGGTGCTCGTGGACCGCGGCGGGCGCGAGCTGCCCATCGCCGCGGACTTCGCCGGGTCCAGGATCGAGGTGCGCGACGAGGACGACGTGCAGGTGCGCCTCAAGGAGTCGGGCGCGACCGAGGACGCCGTGGTGGTGAAGCCGAGGAGGGGGACGTGATCGGCCGGCAGAAGCACTGCATCGCGCTGGAGGACTACTCCCGCGAGGAGCTCCTCGAGGTCCTCGACCTCGCGGTCTCCATGAAGGAGGTCCTGCAGCGGCCCATCAAGAAGGTGCCGTCGCTGCGCGGGAAGAGCGTCGTGAATCTCTTCTTCGAGGCGTCGACGCGCACGCGCAGCTCGTTCGAGATCGCCGCGAAGGTGCTCTCCGCCGACGCCCTCAACTGGACCTCGGCGGCCTCGTCGGTGACGAAGGGCGAGACGCTCGTCGACACCGCGAAGAACCTCGAGGCGATGCGCCCCGACGTGCTCGTCATCCGCCACTCGGCGGGCGGCGCGCCACGCCTCGTCTCCGAGCGCGTCTCCTGCGCGGTGGTCTCGGCCGGCGACGGCGCGCACGAGCACCCGACGCAGGGGCTCCTCGACTGCTTCACGCTGCGGGAGAAGCTCGGCACC
>DASSQM010000406.1:0-3928 GCA_035702465.1 Anaeromyxobacter sp.
AAGCGCGACCGGGGAGCCCGCGAGGGCCGGGACGAGCATGCCAAGCTGGTGCGCGCCCCCACCGACGCCGAGCGCGCCGCCCGGCGCCTCGCGCTGCTGCAGGACGTCACCGGCGCCCTCTCCGCGGCGCGCGACCTCGGAGACGTCGCGGGCGTCGTCGCGGACCGCGTGCGCGACGTGCTCGGCGCCGCGGCGGTGACGCTCCGCCGCATCGTCGACGGGAGGCTCGTCATCATCGGGGTGGGCGGCGATCCCGCCATGGTGCTGACGGGCGACCCGGAGCTGCCGCTCGACGCCGACGCGCCCGCGGCGGCCGCCGCGCGACGCAACGAGCCCCTGTGGGAGGACGCGCTCGCGGACGCCGGAGACCGCCCCGCCGGCGTCACCGGGAAGACCCGCGCGTACGCGGTCGTGCCGCTCGCGCCGCGCGGGAAGGTGCTCGGCACGATCACCCTCGCCTACGGGGAGCCGCGCGCGCTCGACGATGGGGACCGCGCCTTCATCCTCGCGCTCGCGCGCGAGTGCGCCGAGGCGCTCGACCGGGCCACCCTGTTCGAGGCCGAGGTCCGCAGCCGCGCGCAGCTCGACGCGTTCTTCGAGAACGCTCCGCTCGGCGTCGGGCTCCTGGACCGCGACTTCCGGTTCGTCCGCGTGAACGCGGCGCTGGCCGAGACGAACGGGATCCCGCAGGAGGCGCACGTCGGGAGGACGCCGCGGGACTTGTTGCCGGGGCTCCCCATGGACGAGATGGAGCGGTCGTGGCGGGAGGTGCTCCGCACGGGAACGCCCGTCCTCGACTTCGAGGTCTCCGGCGAGACGCCCGCCGCCCCCGGGAAGCGGCGCACGTGGCTCGAGAGCTGGTACCCGATCCGGATCGGCGACGAGATCGCCGGGCTCGGCGTCCTCGCGCGCGAGGTCACCGCCGAGCGCGAGGCCGAGGAGTTCCGCCAGAACGTCCTCGGCATCGTCGGCCACGACCTGCGGAACCCGCTGTCCGCGCTCTTCACCTCGGCCCAGCTCCTCATGCGCGCGGAGGACGTCCCGCCGGAGCGGTCGCGCATGGCCACGCGCATCTTCGCGAACGCGGAGCGGATGAGGCGCATCATCGACGTGCTCGCGGACTACGCGCGCGTCCGGGGCGGCCAGCGCGTCCCGCTCCGGCTCCAGCGGTGCGACATCGCCGACATCGCGAGCGCCGTCGCCGACGAGTGCGAGGCGACGCACCCGGGCCGCGAGGTCCGCCGCGACGGCGAGGGCGACTCGACAGGCGAGTGGGATCCCGACCGCCTCGGGCAGGTGCTCGCGAACCTCGTCTCGAACGCGCTCGACTACAGCCGTGCGGGCACGCCCGTGGTCGTCTCCTGGCGCGGCGAGCCTGGCGCCGTCGTCGTCGAGGTCGCGAACGAAGGCAACCCCGTCCCGCGCGACGTCCTGCCCCGCATCTTCGATCCGTTCCGCCGCGGCGACGCGGCGCGCTCCGGCAAGCGCGAGGGCCTCGGCCTCGGGCTCTTCATCGCGAAGGCGCTCGTCTCCGCCCACGGCGGCGCGATCGACGTGCAGTCCGAGGGCGGTGTCACGGTCTTCACCGTGCGGCTCCCGCGCCACCCGCCGGGCGCGGCCGGCCCTGGAGCGGGGCACTCGGACGGGTCCGGGGTGTGACGGCCCCGTCGGTCGTCACCCCGACGGGTCGTCACCGGGTGATGCGGTTGCGTTTCGCCGAGATGAATGGCCCATTGCCCTCGTGCGCTCGGAGCCGGAGAGCGACGATCTCGCGACCGTCGCGCGGCCGCGGAGCGACGCGGACGCGCTCCTCGCGGCGCTGCGCGCCCTCGCCTCGGCGCACGACCTCCCCTCCGTGATGTCGATCGTCCGCCGGGCGGCGCGCGAGCTGACCCGGGCGGACGGCGTGACGTTCGTCCTGCGCGAGGGGCCGATGGTCCACTACGCGGACGAGGACGCCATCGCCCCGCTGTGGAAGGGCCGCCGCTTTCCCGCGACCGCGTGCATCTCCGGGTGGGCGATGATCCACCGCGAGAGCGTCGTCATCGAGGACATCTACGCCGACGGCCGCATCCCGCACGACGCGTACCGCGCCACGTTCGTGAAGAGCCTCGCGATGGTGCCGATCCGGCGCGAGGACCCGCTCGGCGCCATCGGCGCGTACTGGGCGGAGCCGCATCTCGCCACCCCGCGGCAGGTGTCGCTCCTCGAGTCGCTCGCGGCCGCCGCCGCGCTCGCGGTCGCGAACGCGGACCTCGTCGCGCGGCTGCACGGCGCGGTGAGGCTCCGGGACGAGTTCATCGCGCTCGCCGCGCCCGAGCTCGCGACGCCCTTCTCGGCGGTGCGGCTGCGCGCCGGGTCGCTCGCGCGCGTGCGATCGGCGCAGCCGGAGCCGGCGGACCTCGACCGGCTCGCCGCGGCCATCGACCGGCTCGGCGACGTCATCGGTGCCCTCGGGGCGTTCTCGCGCGCGAGCCGCGACGGCATCGGGCTCGCGCGCTCCGGCGTCGACCTGTCCGAGATCGCCCGCGCCGCCGCGGAGCGGGTGCGCGCCCGCGATCGGACGGACCAGACGGGGACGCCGATCTCGGTGGCGGCGCCGGGGCCCATCGTGGGCGAATGGGACGGCGAGAAGCTCGCGCAGGCGGTCGCGCACCTCGTCGAGAACGCCGCGAAGTTCGGCCGGGGTCACCCGGTCGAGGTCCGGGTGCACGATCACGGCGACGACGCGCGCGTCGCGGTGCGCGACCACGGCCCCGGCATCTCCGAGTCCGACCACGAGCGGATCTTCGGCAGGTTCGAGCGCGCGTGCTCGGCGGCGAGCCACGGCGGCCTGGGGCTCGGCCTGTGGATGGCGCGCGCGATCGCCGAGGCCCACGGCGGCGCGATCTCCGTCGAGAGCAGCCCGGGCGCGGGGGCGACGTTCACGCTCGTCGTGCCGAAGCGGCTGCCCGTGGAGTCCTAGAGATTCCGGCTAGAGCGCCTCGAGGTCCGGCGCGCTCATCCACCCCTCGAGCCCGCTCGCGAGCCGGACCCGGAGCGCGTCCCCGCGGGCCTCCAGGATCCGCACCTCGGCGCCCTCGCGCAGGCGGAGCGCCGGGCGGAGCTCCTGCTCCGGGCCCTCGCGCACCGGCGCCTCCGCCGCGATCACCACGGCGACCTCCGCGCGCCGCTCGGCGGCGCGGGCCGCGAGGAGGGCGGCGCCCGCGGCCGCGAGGACCGCGGCGGCGGCGGCGGCGGCGCGGAGCGCGGGGCGCGCGCCGCGGGGCGCGCGCGAGCGGAGCGCCAGCGCGGCGAAGAGCGCGACCCACGGCACCGCGAACGCCGCGGCGGCCCACGCGTCGGGCGTGCGCTCCGCCACGCGCGCGAGGAACGAGCGATCCGGCCCGGCGGCCATCCAGCCCGGATCGCCCGCGCGCGCCGCGGCGAGGCCGGCGCGCGCGTCGGCGTCGCGCGGGTCGAGCCGCAGCGCCCGCTCGAAGCTCGCGATCGCCGCGCCGCGGCGCCCCGCCTCGAGCCGCGCGCGCCCGAGGTTCGCGTGGAGGGCCGGGCTCTCGAGGCCGTCCGCGGCGAGCGCCTCGTACGCCCGCGCCGCGCCCGCGAGATCGCCCGCGGCCTGGAGCCGGTTCGCCTCCGCGAACCGCGCGGCGGGATCGCCGCCGGGAGGGTCGCCCGCGGCGAGCGCCACCGTGCAGGCGAGCGCGAGCGCCGCGATCACCGGAGCGTCTCCCGCGCGTCCCACGCGGAGCCCTCGAGGAGCGCGAGCGCCCGCTCGGCGAGGCCGAGCACCTCCTGCGGCGCCGCGCCGCCGCCGAAGCGCGCGGCGTCGCATGCGTCCTCCGCCGCGGCGAGGGCGGCAGCCGCGGCCTCCCGGGCGCCCGCGGCGACGAGCGCGCGAGAGAGCTCGCCGCGCGTGAGCCCCGCGGTG
>DASSQM010000407.1:0-5547 GCA_035702465.1 Anaeromyxobacter sp.
AGCGCGCTCCGCCGAACCCGACGCCGCCGCGGAAGGCGGGAGCGGGCGCGGGCCGGACGAAGCCGCCGCGGGCGGGGGCGGGGCGGACGAAGCCACCGCGCGCCGGCGCGGGCCGGGCGAACCCGCCGCCGCGGAACGGCGACGGCCGGAAGCCCGCGTACGTGCCGCGGAACGGCGCGTAGTGCCAGTGGCTCGGGTACCGCCACCAACCGTGGCCGTACCACCCGAAGTGAGCCGGGCCGAAGACGCCGAAGAACGGCCACGGGCCGATGCCCCACACCCACGGCGCGGCGACCCACGCCCAGCAGCTGTGGGCGGGGTAGTAGACGTACGCGACCGGCTCGCCGTAGCCGTTCGACGGCGAGTACGTGTACGCGTCGCCGTACGGCATCCAGATCCAGCCGTACTGCTGCGTGTAGATCCACTGGCCCGCGGCCGACGTCGAGGGCGCGGGCTGCGCCTGGGCCTGGGGAGGCGGCGCGGGCGCCTCGGCCTGGACCTGGCCGTCGTACTGCGGGGCGTACTGAGGGGCGGGAGGCAGCTCGGCCGGCGGCGGCGCCTCCGGAGGCGGGGTCTGGTCCGGCTCGCCGATGCCGAGGTCGGACCACGTCTGCTGCTGCTCCTCCTGCGCGGCTGCCGCGGCAGGAAGGAGGGCATTCAGCATCCCGGAGGCGAGGAGCGCGCTGAGGAGCTTGTTCATGTCGTCACCCTGCCCGCCGGGGGAGCATCGGCCGTGCCACCGAAATCCGCCGTGTGGACGCGGGGTTCTGCGCCGCATATGTGCGCGCGGGCCACGGCGCAAGTGAACCAGGGGCACAGCGGGGGCGCCCGCCGGGCGGGGGCCGGCACGCCCCACCCCACAGCTACCGGGCGCGTCCGGAGCCCTCCGAGCTCGCCACCTTCCGGACCGTGTCCCAGGTGCGCGTCGTCTGCTCCTTGCCGAACGTCCGCTCGATGAGGCCCATGAACACCGGCCCCCGCCGGCTCGGGACGTAGGCGCTGAAGACGGCGCCGCCGCGGAGCCCGAGGATGCGGGCGCCGTCGAGCTCGACGGGGAGCTTCGGGGCCCCGCGCGGCCGCTTCCGCAGGAACGTCACGATCCGCTTCGCGCCGGCGGGCAGGCGGAACGCGGCGAACGGATCGTCGTCGAGCATCCTGCGGAGCGCGTCCACCGGCCGGACGATGGTGAGGAACGCGGCCCCGAGGTGCTCCTCCATCGCGCGCTCGGCCCTGCGCTCCAGCGTCGACGCGGGCGCCGCCTCGGCGCCGAACACCACGTTGCCGCTCGAGAGCACCGTCCTCACGTCCGCGAAGCCCGCCGCCTCGAACGCCTTCGCGAGCGCCGGCATCTTCACGTTCGTCGGCATCACGCCGCGGAGGAAGGCTGCATAGCGCCTCATTGCGCCCGCGAGGATACCCGCGGGCGCGCCGCGCGCCCGGCTCGGGTGGGCCGCCCGCGCGCTCGGCTACAATCGAGCCCGGCCGCCGGAGGAGGACGCATGGACATCCAGCGCTTCATGGCGACGTACGAGCGGGCGTGGGAGACGAGCGACGAGGACCTGCTCGTCACGCTGTTCGCGCCCGACGGCGTCTACCACAACACGCCGTTCGCGGAGCAGCGCGGCCACGCCGCCATCAAGGCGTACTGGCAGCGGACGAAGCTCCAGCGCGACATCGAGGTGCGCTCCGAGATCGTCCACGCCCACGCGCGCGGCGGCGTCGCGCGGTGGCACACGACGTACCAGGTCGCGTCGGAGGAGATGTTCCGGATGTGGGCCGCCTCCGCGGGCACGAACATGCTCGCGCGCAAGCCCGGCGATCCCCTGCCGCGCCTCGCGCTCGACGGGATCGCCATCGTCGAGCTGGACGAGGCGGGCCTCTGCGCGCACTTCCGCATCTGGTGGCACAGCACCGTCGTCGAGAGCTGACCGGCGAGAGCGCCGCCGCGGGGCGCGGCGCGGCGCCGCGGAACCCATCGAGCGCGCCCGGGCTCACACGAGGCCGAGGAGAAGGCGCGCATGCCGAGCGACACGAGCGAGCTGGTCGTCACCCTGCCGGGCGGGAAGAAGGTCGACGCGACCGTCGGGAGGCACGTCATCCGGACCGACCAGCCCGTCGCGGGCGGCGGCGAGGACGCCGCTCCGGCGCCGTTCAGCCTGTTCCTCGCCGCGATCGGCACCTGCGCCGGCATCTACGTGGCGGGGTTCTGCCAGAACCGCGGGCTGCCGACCGAGGGGATCAAGATCCGCCAGCGGAGCCGCTTCCACCCGCAGACCGGCGCGCTCGTGAAGGTCGAGCTCGACGTCGAGGTCCCGCCGAGCTTCCCGGAGAAGTACCGCGACGCGCTCGTGCGCGTCGCCGACCAGTGCGCGGTGAAGAAGGCGATCCAGGCGCAACCCGCGTTCGAGGTGAAGACGGTCGTCGCTCCGTGACTCACCCCACCGTCTGCAACCCCGCCGCGATCCCGTTGACGGTGACCAGCAGCGCCTCCCGCACGCGCTCCAGCTCGCCCGGGCTCGCCCGCTTGAGCCTCGCGAGCAGCTCGACCTGCGCGTGCGAGAGCACGTCGACGTAGGGATTCCGCCGCTCCGCCGCCGCCGCGACCGCCGGCCAGGGCGACAGCAGCGACGGATCGCGAGAGACGGCGAGGATCGCCTTCACCGTCCGGCCGTGCTCCTCGCGGATGAGCTCGAACACGGCGCGATCCGGCGCGTCGGCGAGTCGCGAGTACGACTCGGCCACCTCGAGGTCGCTCTGCGTCAGCGCGAGCCGCGCGTCGTCGACGAGCCCGTGCAGCAGGGGCCACTCCCGGTAGAGCGCGCGCACCCGCTCGAGACCCGCCTCCGCCACCATGGCCTCGAGCGCGCTGCCGAGCCCGAACCACCCCGGGATGCCGTGCCGGCTCTGGTTCCACGAGAACACCCACGGGATCGCGCGCAACGACTCGAGCGTGAACGCGGAGGTGCGGCTCGCGGGTCGCGAGGCGAACCGCAGCTCCGGCACCTCGGCCATGGGCGTCGCGGCGAGCGCGTAGCGGGCGAGCCGATCGGGGTCGGCCGTCAGCGCGCGGTACCGCTCCCGCGCGGCGCTCGCGCCGCGCGAAAGGGTGGCCGCGCCCGCGGGATCCTGGTCGGCGCCGCCGCGCTCGCCGGCGCCGAGCGAGGAGACGAGGACCGCGCTCACCATCAGCTCGAGATCCCGGCGCGCGATCTCCCTGCGCCCGTAGCGCGCCGCGATCGTCTCGCCCTGCTCGGTGACGCGGAAGCGGCCGCGGAGCGCCCGGCGCGGCTGCGCGCGGATGGCGCGGTTCGCGGGCCCGCCGCCGCGGCCCACGGCGCCGCCGCGGCCGTGGAAGATGGTGAGCGTCACGCCCTCGGCGTCCGCGACGCGCGCGAGCGCGCGCTGCGCCTCGTAGAGGGCGACGCGGCTCGGCACGTACCCCGCCTGCTTCCCGGAGTCGGAGTACCCGAGCATCACCTCGAGGTCGCCGCCGAGCGCGCCCCGGAGCGGCGCGATGCGGAGCATCCGCTCGGCGATGGCCGCCGCCGCCTCGAGGTCCTCGAGCTGCTCGAGGAGCGGGACGGGCCGGAGCTCGTCGGGCGCGAGGCGAGCGGCGCGGGCGAGGAGGAGCACCTCGAGGAGATCGCTGACGGACGCCGTGAACGACACCACGTACCGCTCGACGGCGGCGGGTCCCTGATCCCGGCGCGCGCGGCCGGCGACCTCCAGCGTCTCGAGGACCTCGCGCGTCGCGGGCGAGAGGCGGCGCCGATCGTGCGCGGGGATCGCGGGACGGGAGAGCAGCTCCGCGAGGAGCGCCACGCGCCGCTCGTCGTCGAGCCGTGCGTACCCGGGAGCTCCCCCCTGCGCGAGGAGCTCGTCCACCGCCCGCTCGTGCACCTCCGAGTGCTGGCGCAGGTCGAGGGTCGCGAGGTGGAACCCGAACACCTCCGCGCGGCGGCGCACGTCGGCGAGGCGGCCGCGCGCGAGGCGCGTGAGGCCCGCCGCGCGCAGCGTGCGGTCGAGCAGGTCCAGGTCCGCGAGGTACGCCTCCGCGTCCGGGTACGCACCCTCGCCGCGCGCCCGGGCCGCGTCGATGCGCGCGGCCACGAAGCGGAGCTTCTCGCGCCAGCGCTCGTCCTCGCGCAGCGCGCGCGTCGCCGCGGGCGGCTCCGGGAGCCGCTCGCGATCCGCACGGATGGACGCGTCGAGCTCCTCCATCGCGGCGGGCGCCGCCGCGGCCCGCGCCGGGGACAGCTCGCGCCACAGCGCGGCCACGTCCGCCGCGTGCCGCGCGAGCGCCACGGCGCGGTGGCGCTCCAGCGCCGAGCGCGTCACGTCGGCCGTGACGTACGGGTTCCCGTCCCGATCTCCGCCGATCCACGTGCCGAAGCGGAGGAACGGCGGCACGCGGAGCGCCGCGTCCGGCCAGGCGCGCTCGAGGCGCCGCTCGAGCTCGCGGTAGACCTCCGGCACGGCGTCGAGCAGGGTCTGCTCGAAGAAGAGGAGGCCGGAACGGACCTCGTCGTGCGGCGTCGGCCGCGCCGTGCGCGCGAGCCGCGTCGAGACGAGCGCGCTGACGACCTCCCGCAGGCGCTCGTCGGCCGCCGCGCGCTCGGCGCTCCCGGCCCGCGGATCGTCCATCGCGTCGAGCGCCCCGCGCACCTCCGCCAGGTGATCGAGGACGGTGCGGCGCCGCGCCTCCGTCGGGTGCGCCGTCAGGACGGGCATCACCAGCATCCGGTCGAGCAGCGCCTGGACGTCGTCGGGCCGGGCGCCCCCGGCACGGAGCTCCTCGACCGCCGCCGCGATCGATCCCTCGAGCGGCGCCGCCCCGTCGCGATCGCGGGCGCGCAGCGCGCGCGTCCGGTGGTGCTCCTCGGCGGTGTTGATGAGGTGGAAGAAGTCGGCGAACGACTCGGCGAGCAGCGCGAGGTCGTCCATCCCGAGGGCGCCGATCTCGCGCGCGAAGGCGTCCCGCCCTCCGGCGAGCGCGCCCTCGCGGAGCGCGACCGCGGCCTGGCGCGTCCGCTCCACGAGCGCGAGCGCCTGCGGGCCGCGCAGCTCCGCCACGGTCTCGCCGAGGACCCGCCCGAGGAGCCGCACGTGCTCGCGCAGGCCGTCGTCCGCCGCGCTCATCCCGCCCGCCCGCCGCCGCGGACCGGGATCGCCGCCCCGCTCACCGCGCGCGCGTCGTCCGAGCAGAGGAAGAGCACGGCGCGCGCGACGTCCTCGGTCGAGACCCAGCCCGAGCGGTCCGCGTCCGGCATGGCGCGCCGGTTCGCCTCCGTGTCCATGGTCCCGGGCAGCACCACGTTCACGCGGACGCCGCGCGCCCGGAGCTCCTCCGCGAGCGACTGGAAGAGCGACAGCGCCGCCGCCTTCGACGCGCCGTAGGACGCCTGACCCGGCTGCGGACCGATCGCCGCCGCCGAGGCGATCTCCACGATCGCGCCGCCGCCGGCGGCGATCATGTGCGGGAGCGCGGCGCGCGCGAGCGCGTGCCCCGGGCGGAGGTTCAGCGCGAGCATCCGCTCGAGGACGTCC
>DASSQM010000408.1:0-2743 GCA_035702465.1 Anaeromyxobacter sp.
GCCCGGCGAGACGGGCGACCTCTTCGCGCAGCGCGCGTTGCCGAAGGCGTGGTCCGTGGGCGAGCTCACGCGCGCGCTCCGCAACGCGGTCGAGCCCAAGTTCCGCGACGTGTGGGTGGCGGGGGAGATCGCGAACCTCAAGGTGCAGAACAGCGGGCACGTGTACTTCTCGCTGAAGGACGACGAGGCCACCATCGGCGCGGTGCTGTGGGCGTCGCAGGCGCGCAAGACGAAGTTCAAGCTGCAGGAGGGGCAGGAGGTCCTCGCCCGCGGCTTCGTCGAGATCTACCCGCCGCACGGCCGCTACCAGCTCGTGGTCCAGGAGGTCGAGCCGCGCGGCGCCGGCGCCATGGCGGTCCTCCTCCAGCAGGTGAAGGAGCGGCTCCAGGCCGACGGGCTCCTCGATCCCGCGCGGAAGCGGCCCCTGCCGTTCCTGCCGCGCCGGGTCGGGGTGGCGACGAGCCCGACCGGCGCGGCGCTGCGCGACTTCCTGCGCGTCGTGCACGGGCGCTTCCCGTCGATGCCGGTGCTCGTCGCGCCGTGCCGCGTGCAGGGCGAAGGCGCGGCGTCCACCGTGGTCTCCGCCGTCCGCGCGCTGTGCCGCGCGGGCGTCGACGTCATCGTCGTGACGCGCGGTGGCGGCTCGCAGGAGGAGCTCGCGGCGTTCAACGACGAGCGGCTCGCGCGCGCCATCGCCGCGTGCCCGGTGCCCGTGGTGTCGGCGGTCGGGCACGAGGTGGACGTCACGGTCGCGGACCTCGTCGCGGACGTGCGCGCCGCCACGCCCACGCACGCGGCCCAGCTCGTCGCTCCCGTGAAGGACGAGCTCGTGGCGCGCGTCGCGTCGCTCCGCGCCCGCGCCGAGCGCGCCGTGGCCGCCGCCGTCGACGGCCGCCGCCGCGAGGTGCGCGCGCTGCGCGCGGAGCTCTCGGACCCGGCCCACCTCCTCTCCCGCGCCCGCCACCGCGTCGACGACCTCCTCCACCGCGCCACGGCCGCCGCGCTGGGGCCGCGGCGCCGGGAGCGCGACGCGCTCGAGCGGCTGCGCGCCCGGCTCGGCCGGCAGGAGCCGCGGCGCCGCGTCCGCGAGCTGGTGGTGCGCATGGAGGCGGCGACGCGCCGGCTCGGAGCGTGGCAGGCGGCGTACTTCCGCAAGGAGGGCCTCCGGCTCGAACGCCTGCGCTCCCGGCTCGAGCCGGCGAACGTCGCGGAGTTGCTCCGCCGCGGGTTCGCGCTCGTCCTGAAGAACGGGCACCTCGTCACGGAAAGCGGGCAGGTGGGCGTCGATGACGCGGTGCGCATCGCGCTCGCCCAGGGCTGGCTCGATGCTCGCATCATCGCGGCGGACGCGGGCGACGACCCGTTGCCGGGGCGCCCGAAGCCCGGAGGGGACGCGGGCGGGTCGCCCTCCGGAGGGTCGCCGGTTGACCCCCTTTTCCGGCATCGTTAATTAGAACTATTCGGAGGTCACGTGGGACAGCCGGGCGAGCGGCAACCGCAGGTCGCAGGGGTGGAGTCCTACGACGCGATCGTGACGCGCCTCGAGCGCGTGGTGTCCGATCTCGAGGGCGGCCAGCTCACGCTCGAGCAGTCCATCGAGAGGTTCGCGGAGGGCGTGCGCCTCGCGAAGGACGCGTCGCGCAAGCTCGACGAGGCCGAGCGCCGCGTGGAGATGCTCGTGCGCGGCGCGGGCGGCGAGGACGAGACCGTGCCCCTGCCGGCGGAAGGCGCGCGCAGCCCTTGACCGGAACCCACATGTCCGCCTCCGACCACGTGAGAAGGCCGAAGGTCATCATCGTCGACGACGACCGCGACACACGCGAGATGCTGACGCTCGCGCTCGAGCTCGAGAACTTCGAGGTAGGCCAGGCCGCGAACGGCCTGCGGCTCATCTCCGCCATGCACGTCGATCGGCCGGACGTGATCCTGCTCGACGTGATGATGAGCTGGATCGACGGCTTCGAGCTGTGCCGGGCGATCAAGAAGAACCCCACGTTCGGCGACATCCCCGTGATCTTCATCTCCGCCCGGAAGAGCGTGGAGGACGAGAGGGCGGGGCTGGCGGCGGGGGCGGTGGATTACTTCCCCAAGCCGCTCGACATGGATCGGCTCGTGGCGCGCATCAGGCAGATCCTGGACGAGCGCGCCGGGGCGGTCCCGGCTCCCGCATAGCGGTCGTTTCGGTTCCCTCCATCCACCCCGCGTGACGGCCCGAAGGGGCGGCGCGCGGGGTGCGATCTCCCCGTCGCCTGTGCTAAAAGGCGTGCCGACTTGACCCCCCAGCCGCCGATCGAGCCCTTCCTCTCCTCCGTGGCCGCCCGCGTCGAGCCCCGCCTCGCCGCGCTCGCCGACGCGCGCGCCGGGAAGGGTCCCGCGCGCCTCGTCGAGGCGATCCGGTACGCGCTGCTCGGCGGCGGCAAGCGCATCCGGCCGGCGCTGGTCCTCGCCTCGTGCGAGGCGCACGGCGGCGACGCCTCCGACGAGTCCCTCGCGATGCGCTTCGCGGTGGCGCTCGAGGCGATCCACACCTACTCGCTCGTGCACGACGACCTCCCGGCGATGGACGACGACGACCTGCGCCGCGGGCGGTCCACCGTGCACAAGGCGTTCGACGAGGCCACCGCCATCCTCGTGGGCGACGCGCTCCAGTCCCTCGCGTTCGAGCACCTCCTCTCGGCGCGCGACCCGCGCGCGGCGGAGCTGGCGCGGCTGCTCGCGCACAGCGCCCACCTCATGGTCGAGG
>DASSQM010000409.1:0-4954 GCA_035702465.1 Anaeromyxobacter sp.
TCACGTGCTCGACTGCCCGGGGTTCTCCGCGTTCCTCACCGAGGTCGAGTGGGCGCTCCGGGTGACCGACGGCGGCTTCCTCGCGGTCTCCGCGGCGGACGGCGCGCACAACCGCGCCGAGCGGACGTACGACGTGCTGGCCGAGTCCGGGCGCCCGGCCGTGTGCGTGGTGACGCGCATCGATCACGAGCAGGCGGACTTCGCGAAGGCGCTCTCCGACATCGAGGCGTCGCTCAAGGTGAAGCCCGTCGCGGTGCAGCTCCCCATCGGCTCGGGGCCGAAGGTGAAGGGGCTCGTCGACCTCGTCTCGATGAAGGCCCACCTCTACGACGGCAAGGCGTACGGCAAGTTCACGGAGGGAGAGGTCCCCGGCGACCTCAAGACCGAGGCCGAGCGGCTCCGGACGGTGCTCGTCGAGGCCGCCGCCGAGTCGGACGACGAGCTCCTCGGCAAGTACCTGGAGGGCGGGGCGCTCACGCCGGAGGAGGTGGCGCGCGGCCTCGCGGCGGGCGCGGCGGCGCAGAAGTTCCTGCCGGTGGCGGTGGCAGCGGCGCGCGGCGGCGGCATCGGGGTCCGCGAGCTGCTCGACCTCGCCATGCAGATCTTCCCCGGCCCGGACAGGCGCGAGGTGAAGGGGAAGGACCTCTCCGGCAAGGAGGTCGTCCGCACCGCGAGCCCCGAGGCGCCGTTCGCGGCGCAGGTGTTCAAGACCACCATCGACCACTTCGCCGGGCGCATCGACTACGCGCGCGTCGTCTCCGGCACGCTCCGGCCGGACGCGACGCTCATGAACCCGCGCACGCGGACGGAGGAGCGGGTCACCCACTTCCACCGCACCGACGGCGCGCAGACCGTCGAGGTGAAGGAGGCGGGCCCGGGCGACTTCGTCGTCCTCATGAAGCTGAAGGACGCGCACACCGGCGACACGCTGTGCGACAGGGACAGCCCCGTCCTCCTCCCCGCGTTCGCGCAGCACACGCGCCCCGTCTCGTACGCCGTGCACGCCAAGACCGGCGACGACAAGGCCGCCGCCGCGCTCCACAAGCTCATCGAGGAGGACCCCTCGCTCGAGCTCACGCGGTCCACCGAGACCGGCGAGATGCTCCTGCAGGGCATGGGGCAGGCGCACATCGAGGTCACCGTCGAGCGCGTGAAGCGCAAGCACGGCGTGGAGGTCACGCTCGCGCCGCCCTCGCCTGCCTACCTCGAGACCATCACGGCGAAGGCGAAGGCGCAGGGCAAGTTCAAGCGTCAGACCGGCGGCCACGGCCAGTACGGTGACGCGCACGTGGAGCTCGAGCCGAAGCCGCGCGGCGAGGGCTTCGAGTTCGAGGACGCCATCGTGGGCGGCGCCATCCCGCGCCAGTTCATCCCGTCCGTCGAGAAGGGCATCCGCGGCGCGCTGGGCTCGGGCCCGCTCGCCGGCTACCCGGTCGTCGACTTCCGGGCGAAGCTCGTCTTCGGCACCTACCACGACGTCGACAGCTCCGACATGGCGTTCCAGGTCGCGGGCTCGATGGCGTTCAAGAAGGCGATGCAGGAGGCGCGGCCCATCCTCCTCGAGCCCATCATGAAGCTCGAGGTCCGCGTGCCGGAGGAGTACGTCGGCGCGGTGATGGGCGACCTGAACAGCCGCCGTGCGAAGGTGCAGGGGATGGAGCCGCTCGCGCGCGGCGTGCTCATCCGTGCGCTGTGCCCGCACGCGGAGGCGATGACGTACGACGCCGACCTCCGCTCGCTCACGCAGGGTGTCGGGTACTTCACCATGGAGTCGTCGCATTACGATCCGGTGCCGCCGCACATCGCGCAGAAGATCATCGAGCGCAGGCGGGCGGAGGGGAAGGTCAAGGGCATCGAGGAGTAGGTGCGCGCGCGGGCCGATCCGTGCCCGTGCCCGGGTCTCGCCGGCTGCGGGCACGGTCACGGCCACGTGAAGCGACGGTCACCTCAGGTCGCGGGCCCGGTGCTGAGGAGCGCCGGCCCTGACCCTCCGGATCCCCGCGGGCTGGTGATCCCTGCCCGCCCGCCCGTTCCCCGCCGCCTGCTCCGGCGTCGCCTCCACCCTCGCCAGCCGGATGTTCTTCGCGATCTCCGCGTGCCGTGCCGCCTCCGCCGCGGCCTCGTGGACTTCGCGCGCCGTGACGAACGACGGCACCGCGAGCCTCACCGTCCACCCGACGCCGCCGCGCACGCCCGCCGGCCGTCGCAGCGCGACCTCGGGATCGCCGGGCTTCCACTCGTGCCCGCGCCGCCGCGTCGCGTCGTGCAGCGCCCTGGCGGTGCGCGTCACCGCCTCGATGGCCTGCTCCAGGCCTCCGGAGCCCGGGACTCCCTTCCCCGAGAGCGCGATGCACGTCGCCGGAACCAGCTTTCCCCCGTGGACCGCGCGCCCCGCCGTGGTCGCCCTCGCCATGTGCCGCACCTCCTCGTGAGGAGAAGCTCCCCGATCGATTGGGCGCCCGCCGGTCCGGTCGGTCAACGGTGCCGGTGGGGGCCGCGGCGGGCCCGCGCGGGGTGCGTCAACCTGACGGATCGGTCGGTTCTGGAATAGGATGACCCGCCCCGTGAAGAAGGCCCTCATCGTCGCCGGCGTCCTCGCCATCGGCGCCTACGTCGCGTTCGGGCTCCGCGTACGGGCGGATCGCGCGGCGCGCGTGACGCCTCCCGCGGGCGAGATCCGCGGCGCGTACCACGTCCACACGACGCGCTCCGACGGCCGAGGCACGCTCGACGACGCGGTGCGCGCGGCCCGCGACGCCGGCCTCCAGTTCGTCGTCGTGACCGACCACAACGTCCTCGTCCCGGGCGACGAGGGCTACCGCGACGGCGTCCTCGTCGTCGAGGCGACGGAGATCTCGACGTCCTTCGGCCACGTCGTGGCGCTCGGCGTACCGCGCGCGCTCACGCCGGAGGAGCGCGAGCGCGATCCCCTCGGCGCCATCCGCGCGCTCGGCGGCGTCGCCGTCGTCGCGCACCCGTTCCACCCGACCCGCCCGTTCACCGGGTGGGATCGCGGCGCGTGGCGAGGCTTCGAGGTGGTCTCGAACGACACGGCCTGGCACTCCGTCGTGCACGACCGCGCCGTCGGCAAGGCGGCGGTCGCAGCGCTGACGCTGCCGTGGGACTCTGCGCGATCGGTGCTGGCGCTGTCGGACTCGCCGGACGACGAGCTGCACCGCTTCGACGAGGAGCTGCGCGCCGCCTCGGCGGTGCCGGGCGCGCCCTCGCCCGCGAAGGCGCTGCTCTGCTCCGTCGACGCGCACGGGTACCCGAGCTACCGCGCCGCGTTCGAGGCGTTCTCCATGCACGTGCCGGTGGCGCTCACGGGAGATGGGGCGCGCGACGCGCGCGCGGTGGTCGACGCGCTCGCGGGCGGGAAGGGCGCGTGCGTGTTCGACGGCCAGGCCCCCGGGCGCATGCTGCGGCTCGCGCGCGGGCGGAAGCCCGGCACGATCGAGGCCGCGCCTGCGTCGCTGCTGCGCGACGCGACGTCCGTCCTCGTGCGCGACGGCGTCGTCGTCCCGCACGTGGTGGTCGCCGGCCCGAGCGCCGCGGTGGGCGTCGTCCGCTGCGAGGACGGCTGCGGCCCGGGCAACTACCGCTTCGAGCTGTGGCGCGGCGAGAAGCCCTGGATCTTCACGAACCCGGTGGCGATCGAGTAGAAGGCCGCCCTTGCACCTCCTCTACGCGATCGCGACCTACCTGCTCTTCGTCCTGGCGCTGCCGGTGCTCCTCACGCACCCGAAGCTGCGCCACGGCATCCCGTTCCGGCTCGGCCTCTACCGCGCCTCGTTCGAGCGCGGGCGCGGCAGCCCGCGCGTCTGGCTGCACGGCGCATCGGCGGGCGACCTCCTCTCCCTCCAGCCGATGATGAAGGAGCTGAAGGCGCGCCTGCCCGGCTGCTGCGTCATCGTCACGACGATGACGAACAGCGGGCTCGAGATGGCGCGGAAGAAGCTGGTCGAGGCGGACGTCCTCGTCTACGCGCCGTACGATCTGTTCGGCGCCACGCGCCGCGCGGTCGCGGCGCTCCGGCCCGACCTGCTCGTGCTCGAGTACACCGAGATCTGGCCGAACCTCATCCGCGCCGCGCGGAAGGCGGGCGTGCGCATCGTGCTCACCAACGGCCGGTTCAGCCCGGACAAGCTGCCGCGCTACCGCGCCTTCTTCCGCGCGATCTCGAACCCGCTCCGGCGCATCGACTGCTTCCTCATGCGCTCCGACGAGGAGGCGGAGCGCGCGCTCGCGCTGGGCGCCGCTCCCGACCGCGTGTGGGTCACCGGGAACACGAAGTTCGACGCGCTCGTGCTGGACGGGGCCGCGGGGCGCGAGGACGCGCTCCGCGCCGACATGGGCCTCGACCCGCGGCGCCCGGTGTTCATGGCGGGCTCGACGCACGAGGGCGAGGAGGAGATCGTGCTCGCCACCTTCTCCAGGCTCCGCGCGCACCACGCCGGGCTCCAGCTCGTCATCGCGCCGCGGTACGTGGAGCGCGCCGGCCGTATCATGGCGCTCGCCGCGGAGCGGGGTCTGTCGGTGCGGCTCCGCAGCGGCGGCGCGTCGGCGGGCCACGCCGACGTGACCGTGCTCGACACGATCGGCGAGCTCGCCGTCGCGTACCGGCTCGCCTCGCTCGTGTTCGTCGGCGGGAGCTTCGTCACGCGCGGCGGGCAGAACGTCCTCGAGCCCGCGGCGCAGGGGAAGCCGGTGCTCTTCGGGCCGCACATGGAGAACTTCAAGGACTCGGTGCAGGTGCTCCAGGGCCGCGGCGGCCTCCAGGTCGCCACCCCCGAGCAGCTCCTCAAGGTCGCCGACGAGCTGCTCTCGCGCCCCGACCAGCTCGAGGAGCTCGGCGCGCTCGCGCGCAGCTCGGTCACGGCGATCCGCGGGGCCAGCGCCCGGAACGTGGACCACATGCTCTCGATCCTGCCGCGCGGGAGGGCCGCGGCGTGAC
>DASSQM010000410.1:0-3837 GCA_035702465.1 Anaeromyxobacter sp.
GGCGGTCGACGCCGGCGCGGCAACTGCGGCGCTCGCCGCCGGGCTCCTCTTCGCCCTCCACCCGCTCCAGACGCAGGCCGTCACGTACGTCGTCCAGCGGCTCGCCTCGCTCGCGGCGCTCCTGTACGTGGGCGCCGCCCTCGCGTACGCGCGGTCGGGCACGGCGGCGACGCCGGCGCGGCGCGCGGCGCTGTACGCGCTCGCGCTCCTCCTCGCGGCGCTCGCGCTCTTCACGAAGGAGAACGCGGTCACCCTGCCCCTCGCGCTCCTCGCGCTCGATCTCGCCTTCCTCCCGGGCGGCGCGCGGCGGCGGCTCCTGCGCCTCGCGCCGTTCGCGGCGCTCGCGCTCCTCGTCCTCGCCGCGTTCCTCTCCCCCCGCGGCGCGGTCGCCGCGGCGGCGGCGGAGTACCGGGAGGCGGGCGCCGCGCCTGGGCTACCCACGTGGGCGAGCTACCTCCTCACGCAGCCGCGCGTCGTCCTCGCGTACCTGCGGCTCCTCGTCCTGCCGGTGGGCCAGAACGTCGATCCGGACCCGCCGCTCGCGGCGTCGGCGCTCGAGCCCGGCGTCCTCCTCGCGGCGGCCGCGCTCGCCGTGATCCTGGGCGTGCCCGCGGCGCTCGCCTGGAGGCGCCGCCGGTCCGGCCTGGCGCGCGTCGTCCTCTTCTCGATCGCGTGGCTCGCGGCGGGGCTCGCGGTCGAGTCGAGCGTCGTCCCGCTCGCCGACGCCATGGCGGAGCACCGGATGTACCTGCCGTCCGCGGGGCTCTTCGCAGGAGCGGGGGTCGCGCTCGCGTGGGGCCTCGCGCGCCTCTCGCCCGCGGGGCGGCGCTGGGCCGTCGCGGGGGCCGCCGCGTGCGCCGTCGCGCTCGGCGCGGCGACGTTCGCGCGGAACGCCGTCTGGCGCGATCGCCGGACGCTGTGGACCGACGCGCTCCAGAAGTCACCCGGGAAGTCGCGGCCGTACGTGTACGTCGCGCAGGACCTCATCGACCGCGGCGACGCGCCCGGGGCCGTCGCCCTGCTCCGCCGCGCCGCCGCGCTCGCGAGCCCCGCGCCGCACGTCTTCCTCACGCTCGGCGTCGCGTACGAGAAGCTCGGGAGGCCCGCCGACGCGGAGTCGGCCTACCGCGAGGGGATCCGGCGCGGCGGGGGGTCGCTCCGCGGCGCGCACCGCGCGCTCGCGCTCCTCCTCCTCGACTCCGGCCGCGTCGACGAGGCGTGCGAGCACGTCGCGGCGGAGCTGCGCGTCGATCCGGAGGGCCGCGCGGCGCGGGACAACGCGGCGAGCTGCCGGTTCGCGCGCGGCGACAGCGCGGGCGCGGCCGCCGAGTGGGCCCGGCTCGCGGCGGAGGACCCGGCAGACGCGCCGGTGCTCTACAACCTCGGGCTCTCGTACGCGGCGCTCGGCGACGAGGCGCGGACGCGGGACGCGTTCACGCGCTTCCTCGCCGCCACCGGTCCGTCGCTCGCGGCGCAGGCCGCCGACGCCCGGCGATGGCTCGCGGAGCACGGGGTACCCCAGGCCACCCGCACCGGCGCGGAGAGATGACGGCGTCCGCCCCACCTGCGCGTGCGCCCGGGCGACCGGTCCCTCTCCCGCTCCTCGCGGCCGCGGCCGCCCTCGCCGCGCTCGCGGCGACGCTCGTGGAGATCGACGACCCGGACACGTTCCACCACCTCGCGCTCGGGCGCGAGATCGCGCTCCACGGGCTCCCGACCGCCGAGCCGTTCCTCTATCCGCTGCGCGGCGCGGCGACGATGCCACCGCCCTCCTGGCTGGGGAGCCTCGGGATCTATGGGTTCGTGGCCCTCCTGGGCGAGCGCGCGCTCGCGTTCTTTCCCGCGCTCGTCGCGGCAGCCATCGTCGTGGTCCTCCTCCTCGACGCGCTTCAGCGCACCCGGCCGCCGACGTGGGCCGCCGCCGCCGGGGCGGCGCTCCCGATCGCGCTCGCCGTCGAGACGATGCGCTACCGCGTCGCCGCGCGCCCCGAGATGCTGGCGGTGCTGTTCCTGGCCCTCACGATGTGGGGGCTGCGCCGGCTCGAGGAGGGCCGGCCGCGGCTCCTCCTCGCCTTCCCCGCGCTGGCGCTCCTGTGGGGGAACGTCCACCCGTCGACGCTCGCCGGGATCGTGCCGATCGCGGTCTTCGCCGCGTGCGGCGCGGCGGCGATCCTCGCGTCGCGCGCGCTCCGCCGGCCGCTGCCGTTCGCGCCTCCTCCGCGCCAGGTGGCGATCGCGGCGGCGGTCGCGGCCGCTGGCCTCGCCGCGAGCTTCGCGAACCCCTCCCCCTCCAACCCGGTGCTCGAGGCAGCCCGCTTCGCGCTCTCGGCGCTGCGGCTCGGCGAGGGCGGCGGCGCGGGCGGGGGCGTCGCGCTCGAGAGCGTGACCCGGTTCGTGGACGAGATGCAGGGCGCGGGGTGGCTCGTGTGGACCTCGCCCGCCGGGGCGCTCATCGCGCTCGCCGCGCTGTCGTTCGCCCTGCGCTGGCGCGCGCCCCGCCCGCGCGAGCTCGTGACCGCGGCGCTGTTCGCCTGGCTTCCGTTCGGCGCGGTGCGCTTCGCGCTCCTGTTCGCGGTCGTGGCGGCGCCGATCGCCGCGCGCAACCTCGCCGACGCGCTGCAGGAGCTCCCGGAGCGCGCGCGGGGCCTCCCGCTGCGCGCGACCGCCGCGGCGGCCCTCGCCGCCCTCGCCGTCGCGAGCGCGCCGCTCGGCATGCAGGCGCCGCACATCCGGTTCGGCACCGGGCTCGTGCCGGGCGCGTTCCCCGTGCGCGGCGCCGACTACCTCGCGGCCATCCCGTTCGACGGCCGCGTCTTCAACACGTTCCACCTCGGCGGCTACCTCGAGTGGCGCCGCGCCGCGTACCCGTACCAGGACGGCCGCGGCGGCGTTCCCCCCGGGGAGGCCGACGCGGCGTTCATGGGGCCGGCGAACCCCGTGACGTTCGCAGCGCTCGACGCGAAGTACCGGTTCGACGCGGTGCTCCTCACCGTGCCGACGATGAGCCCGGGCTTCGCCCAGGCGCTCGCCGCGTCGGGCCGCACGGACGACTGGGTCCTCGATCGGCGGATGTGGTCGCTCGTCGCGTTCGACGACGGCGGGCTGCTGTACCTGCGCCGCGGCGGGCGCTACGCCGCGCTGGCGGCACGGGACGAGTACCGCGTCGCGGTCCCCGCGAGCCCTTCCGCGCTCCCGGTCTCGGATCTTCGCGGCGCCATCGCCGAGTACCGCCGGAGCCTCGCGGAGGTGCCCACGTGCCTGCGCTGCCGGCGCGCGCTCGCGGAGCTGCTCCAGTCGTCCGAGGGCGCGCGGTAGCCGAGCGGCAGGCCTAGCTCGCCTTCTTCCGCTCGTGGAGGTCGCGGCCGCCGGAGATGTCGGCCGCCTGGATCTCCCCGAGCATCCGCTTCACCGACTCCGGCATGGCCGCCCCGCTCGCCATCCGGTGCATCTCCCGCCCCAGGTAGCTCTTCTCGATGAGCAGCTTCAGCACCTTCACCATGAAGGTCCGCTTCTCCGGCGTGAGCTTGTCCAGGTTCTCGAACTTGTGCCGGAAGAAGTGCCCCGTCGCCCGGTGCAGCTCCGACTGCACCTCCTCCATGGTCATGTTGTCCGGCTTCATCACCGGCTCGACCAGGTTGTACCGGCGGTAATCCTTCGTCGCGACCTTCCCCTCCAGCTGCGGGGCGATGTCTGCGTACGGCCACGGCGTCAGCGCCAGGAAGAACGCCATGTCCGGCGCGTACCACTTCGCCAGCTCCACCGTCTTCCGGATGGACGCCACCGTCTCCTCCGGCGTCCCCAGGACGAAGCTCGTCTCCGACACCATCCCGTGCGCGT
>DASSQM010000411.1:0-3649 GCA_035702465.1 Anaeromyxobacter sp.
CATCGCGGCAGCGCTTGCCTTCGCGGCGTGCGGGAAGAGCCACGACAACACGAAGCCGTCCGCCACCGCCACCGTCGGCCCGGCGGGCGCGACGCTCTCCACCGGCGCCGCCACCCTGACGGTCCCGGCGGGCGCGCTCGCGCAGCCGACGCAGATCACCGTGAGCGAGGCGGAGCCGCACCACGCCGGCCGCACGCTGCGCGTCGAGATCGAGCCGCATGGCCTGGCGCTCGCCGCGCCGGCGCGGCTCGCCGTCCGCTTCGACGACTCGAACGCGAAGGTGAAGCTCGTCGACGACAACGGCACGCTGCACTCCGTCGAGGTCGAGGACCGCAATCACGGCGAGTACAAGACGCCGGAGGACCACCTCGGCGAGATGGAGGTCGAGCTGGAGCACGGCGCCGCCTGCACGCCCGCGTGCACCACCGGCCAGGAGTGCGAAGACGGCGTCTGCAAGGCGCACGTCGAGCACCCCGAGGCGAGGTCGTGCAGCCCCGTCTGCGAGACCGGCCAGGAGTGCGACGACGGCACGTGCAAGGCGCACAGCGAGGTCGAGCCGCACGACGTCGGGACGACGTGCGTGCCGTCGTGCGCGAGCGGACTGCACTGCGACAACGGCGTCTGCCACACGTAGCGTCGCGTGCCCCGGTCCGGGCGGGAGCGTCGCCCGCTCCCGTCCGACCTCTCGAGCCCGACCGGCTACGGCGCCGCGGCGGCGACCGGATCGGCCTGCGGGAACAGGACGGACTCCGCCTTCTCGAGCCAGCCCCGGTTCTGGCCCGTGACGTCGGCGAGCGTCGTCTCGTACGCCACGTCGGGCGCGACCGGCCGGTTCTCGAGCGCCATGGTGCCGAAGAACTCGTCCGCGCCCACGCCGCGCCGGGCCCCGCCCGTCCGGTCGGCCGCCGCCTGGACGCCCATGGCGGCGTTCGGGATCGACACCCACAGGAGGCCGTCGGGATCCCCCCAGCGCACCTGGAGGTTCTTCGCCTCCTGCTGGCTCCCCCCGGCGCCCTCGGTCGGCGCGCCGACGAGCGTGGCCCGCCCCGAGGCGCGGAGCATCCCGGCGGCGCGCTCGCACGCGCTCGTGCAGGTCGGGGAGACGAGCGCGACGATGCGGCCGCCGTAGCCGCCCACCACCTCGCTCGCGCGGACCGGCGCCTCGAGGAGCGCCGGCGTGTACTCCTGGCGCGCGCGCTGCGCCGCCCCGATCGCCTCGGCCACGTGCGCGGGGTCGAGGTCGTCGTCGGGGTTGCGCGCCGGCACCGCGCCGAGCGCGGGCATGCGCTGCTGGAAGACGAGCTGGTTCTGCGTCGTCGCCCGCACGAGGAGCGCGCCCGCGGGGTACGACCGCTGCCGCTGCGCGAGCGACGCGACGAGCGCCGTCGAGTGCGAGATGTACCCGCCGCCGTTCTGGCGCAGGTCGAGGACGAGGTCGAGGTCCTTCTCCTTGCACTGCCGCACGAACGCGTCGATCACCGCGGGGAACGGCTGCCGCTCGCCGCGCGCGCCCAGCGTCTCCGTCTGGAACGTCAGGATCTGGAGGTAGCAGAAGGCGCGATCGCGCCGGCGCACCACCTCGCCGAGGCGGACGGCGGGGTGGTCCCCTTCGTCCACGTACTCCCGCAGCGCCGCCGCGTCGCGCGGCGGCAGGATCGTGTCGGTGCGCAGGTAGCCCTGCGCGGCGCCCGCGTCGCGCTCCCACGCGTCCTTCGCCTCGTCGTACTGCCAGGAGAGGAGCTCCGTGCTCGCGACGCCGGTCCGCTCGACCCAGGCGCGCGTCATCACGTGCTTCTCGGCCTCGCGGGAGACCCACCACGGCAGCTCGACGGTGCGCGGCCGGCCCTGCACGGACACGGTCAGCCTGGCGGTCTTGCGCTCCGGGAACGAGAAGTCCCGGCGCGTGAGCGCGTCGACGGCGCGCTCCCTGCGCGCCGCGTCCGAGCTCGCCGGCAGGAACCGCTCCAGGTCCGCGAGCGCCTCCCCCACCGGACGGCCGTCCACGTCGAGCACCTCGTTGCCCACGGCGAGGAGCTCGTCGAGGTCGCGGAGGCCGGACACCGTCTTGAGGTAGGAGACCACCTTCTTGTCGCGGTTCGCGATCACGGCGCGGCCGTCCACCAGGCGGAGCCCGACCCCGAGCGCCACCTGCGGCAGGCGCGCGGGCGCTCCGACCATGAGGTGGCCGTCGCGGAACGCCGCGAGGCACTGCCGCATGCGGTCGTAGAAGCGGAGCGGATCGTCCTCGCGCGCGATCGCCCGCTCGGCGGCGACGCAGCCGCCGAGGTGCGCGCGCGCGTCGAACCCGGGCGCCGCTCCGGAGAGGAGCCGGCCCTTCACGCCGAGGAAGACGTACCGCTTCTCCATCGCGTCGCGGACCTGGCAGGCGAGCTGGACGCGGTCGCGCGCGGCGCACAGCGGTCCGTCCCCGCACGCGGCCTCGACGGGGAGGGCGCGGATCCCGTCGCACGGATCCGCGGGCGCGGAGGCGCGCGGCGCGGCGGTCGGGGCGGGCGCCCCCGGAGACGCGAGGGCGACCGCGGTGGCGAGGAGCAGGGGTGCGAGCATCGGTGGTCGGAGGGTGCGAGCGTGCCCAAGGACGAGGCCACGCAGAGCGCGCGCATCGTAGGTGGACGGGAGGGGCTCAGTCACCAGACGGTGGGACGTGCCCGCGCCCGCTCGACCCGATATCAGGTGAACGGACGTTTGCGCGCTCGGGGGCGCGCTGAGGGGCCCCGGGGAGGAACGCACGTCCGGGACGCACCCGGACGGGTGCCTGCCGGCTCGACCTTTTTACGATTGGTGCGTGATTGGCAACGCGATTGCGCCCGCAATCAAACGATTTCTTGCCTTGTCACCCCCTCCGTGTACCGTTCGGGCCGGTGAGCCTACATCCGCGGTATTCCTCGTACCCCGACCGGATTCGCGAGCGGGCGCCCGGCCAGGGGGCTCCCGACGACGGAACGCTCTACCTCTGGGTGCCCGACGCGCCGCTCCTCGAGAAGCTCGCGGACGCGCTCGCCGCCTCGGGACGGGAGCGCTTCCTGTCCGCCTCGTGCGCCAAGGTCCCCATCGGCGCCGGCGAGCTCGACGCCTGCGTGCTCGACCTCGGCGAGCGGCTGACCGAGGCGGAGGCGCGCCGAGCCCGGGCGCTCTTCGTGCCCGGCGACGAGGATCCCTCGCTCGACGAGTTCGGGCGCATCGCCTCGCTGCACGAGCTGCACATGGCCTCGCAGACGGGGTGGCTGCTCGAGCAGTTCGAGGAGGGGCGCATCACGAGTCACTTCCAGCGCATCGTGCACGTGGGCGACACGTCGCGCGTGTTCGCGCACGAGGCGCTCCTCCGCGGGAAGGGCCGCAACGGCGAGCTGCTCGAGCCGCTCGGCATCCTGCGGCGCGCGCGCGAAGCCGGCCTCCTCCAGGACATCGACCTCGCCGCCTGCCGCTGCGCCATCCGCGAGGCGGCGAACCTGCCCGCGAGCGTGACGGTGTTCGTGAACTTCTCGCCCGCAATGATGGAGGACGCCGAGGCGTGCCTGCAGACCACCATGGCGGCGATCCACGCCGCCGGGCTCGCGCCGGAGCGGTTCGTGTTCGAGGTGATCGAGGCCGATCGCATCCAGGACGCGGAGCGCCTCAAGGACGTGCT
>DASSQM010000412.1:0-4493 GCA_035702465.1 Anaeromyxobacter sp.
GCCGTGCCCCGTGCTCGTCGTGCGCACGAAGGAGGCGAGCGAGGCGGCCGTGCTCGCGAGCCAGCCGCCGGAGCAGCGGACGCACCTGCCGTAGCCGGCGCGCCGGCGCCCGCGCGGTCCTCAGAGGAGCTGGTACCCGGCGACGACGAGGAAGAGGACCTCTCCCTGGCCCGCCTTGCGCGGCGCGTCCCCCGAGCCGGCCCGGTAGCCGACGCCGAGCCGTGCGCCCACGGTGAAGTCCGGGAAGAGCCGCGCCTCGTACGCGACGGAGACGCGCGGCATGAACAGGAAGCCCTTGCCGTACTTGAACGTGATCGTCATGGGCGCCTCGACGATCCCGGAGAAGATGCCCTCCGCCGCGTGGCGCGAGAGCGCGATGCCGGGCCCGATCTCGAACCCCGTGTCCGCGTGGTTGTCCGAGTGGACGTACGTCGCGCCCATGTCCCGGTACCAGGCGAGCGTGAGGCGCGCCGCGACGTCGAAGTCGCCCGCCTGCCCGATCGGCCGCCGGTACATGCCGCCGAGGCGGAGCTCGGTGTTGGCCCAGTCGAAGTCGCCGTACCCGGCGAGATCGTCGTCCGGCGTCACGCCCTGCCCGTACATGAGCCCGAGCGACGACCAGCCCGCCCACGCGAGCGAGGCGGTGCCGCCGTGGAGCGACTCGCCCGAGAGCAGCGAGAGCTGGCGCGGAAGGCGCGAGCCGGCGTCCGCGGACGCGCTCCGGCGCGCGGGCGGCGGGGTGGCCTCCGGCTGCGCGGGAGGCGTGGGCTGCGCCGGCGTCGGCTCCGCGGGCGCCGCCGGCTGCGCCTCCGCTCCGGGCTGCGCCGCGGGCGGATCCTGCGGCGCCTGCGCCGGCTCCGCCGGTGTCGCCCCCTTCGGCGGAGGCTTCTGCGGCAGCGGCGGGTTCTGCGTGAGGAGGAGGAGCTGGAGCGCGGCGAGGGTGGCGATCATGCGTCGACCTCCGGGCGGCGCCGATTGTAGCCGCGCGCGGCCGTCACGCCGAGGAAACGTTGGGCGGTCCCCGCCGGCGCCCGCTCCCGCCGTGAACGTGCCACCGCGGGTGTCCTCGCGCTCCGACAGTGTCCTCGCGCCTTGACACCCAAAGGGCCCGAAGCTAATGAGGAGGCCCCCTTCGCCCAGGTGGCGGAACTGGTAGACGCACCAGATTCAGGGTCTGGCGGCTTAAAAACCGTGGAGGTTCGAATCCTCTCCTGGGCATGAGAGGCCGGCATCGCCGGCCTCTCGCTTTTCGGGCCCCTTGTGCGTGCCCGTGCCCGGGCCTCCTCGCGGCCACGGCCGGGGACGGACGGCGGCGCGGGCACCGGGCTGCCCGTTGACATTCCCCGCGTTTTGCATATTCATCCACTCTCATGAATGTCCATGCAGCGGCGATCGTGGGCGCATCCGGCTACACCGGGTTCGAGCTGACGCGCCTCCTCGCGCGCCACCCCGCGCTCCGCCTCGAGGCGCTCTACTCGGATCGCTGGGCCGGGGAGCTCGCCGGCGCACGCCTGCCGCTGCCGGGCGCGGCGGCGACGCTGCGCTACCGCGCGCTCTCGGAGGGCGCCGCGGCGGACGCCGAGGTGGTCTTCCTCGCCACGCCGGCCGAGGTGTCGGCGGACCTCGCGCCCAGGCTGCTCGCGCGCGGCCTGCGCGTCGTCGACCTCTCCGGCGCGTTCCGGCTCGAGGACCCCGCGCTCTACCCGCGCTGGTACGGGTTCGAGCACCCGGCGCCCGCGCTCCTCGCCGAGGCGCGCTACGGCCTCCCCGAGCTGGCGCGCGCGAAGCTCCCGGGCGCGCGGCTCGTCACGAACCCCGGCTGCTACGCCACCGCCATCGGGCTCGCGGTGGCGCCGCTCGTGAAGGCCGGCGTCGGGCTCGAGGGCGGCATCGCCGTCACCGGCATGAGCGGCGTGTCGGGCGCGGGGCGCAAGGCGAGCGAGGAGTACAGCTTCGTGGAGGTCGCGGACGACCTGCGCGCCTACCGCATCGGCCGCCACCAGCACGTGCCGGAGATCGAGCAGGCGGTCGCGCGCTACGCGGGCGCGCGCCCCGCCATCTCCTTCACGCCCGTCCTGACGCCGATCCGGCGCGGCATCCTCGCGACCATCACCGTGCGGACCGGGCCGGGCCCGGCGGCCGCGGACCTCGCCGAGGCCGTGCGCGCCGCGTACCGCGACGAGCCGTTCGTGCGCGTGCTCGCGCCCGAGCAGGTGATGGTGAAGGACGTCGTCCACACGAACCGCTGTCACCTCGGCGTGGCAGTGGACGCGCGCGCGGGCGTGGTGGTCGCCGTCTCCGCCATCGACAACCTCGTGAAGGGCGCCGCGGGCCAGGCCGTCCAGGCGCTCAACGCCGCCATGGGCTGGCCGGAGACCATCGGCCTCGATCTGCTCGGGGGGTGAGCGCGTGAAGATCCCGAAGGGCTTCCGCTTCGGCGGCATCGCCTGCGGCCTCAAGCCGTCGCGGCGCGACCTCGCGCTCGTCGTGTCGGACCACCCGGCCGCCGCCGCGGGCCTCTTCACGAGGAACAAGGCCGCCGCCGCGCCCATCCAGGACGCCCGGCCGCGCGTGCCCGCCGAGGGGATGCGCGCCGTCGTGGCGAACTCCGGCAACGCGAACGCCCTCACCGGGCCCGCGGGGCTCGACGACGTCGCCGTGATCCGCGGCGCGGTGGCGGAGGCGCTCGGGATCCAGAAGCGCGCGGTGCTCACCGCGTCGACCGGCGTCATCGGCGCCCGCCTCCCGGCGATGAAGATCGTCACGGCGCTCCCCGCGCTCGTCGAGCAGCTCGGCGATCACGCCGACCTCGCCGCCGAGGCGATCATGACCACGGACACGCGCCCGAAGATGGCGGCGCGCGAGGTGACCCTCGGCGGCAAGACCGCGATCCTGTCCGCCATCTGCAAGGGCTCCGGGATGCTCGCCCCGCAGCTCGCCACGACGATGTGCCTCGTCGCCACCGACGCTGCGGTGACGCCGCGGGCGCTCCAGGACGTCCTCGCCCGCGCCGCCGAGCGGACGCTCAACATGGTCTCCGTGGACGGCGAGATGTCCACGAACGACTGCGTGCTCGTCCTCGCGAACGGCCTCGCCGGCAACGCGCGCATCTCGGAGCCAGGCCCGGACCTCCAGGTGCTCGAGACCGCGCTCGCGGACCTCCTCGGCGAGATGGCGCGCGCCATGGCCGCCGACGGCGAGGGCGCCACGAAGATGATGGAGGTGGTCGTCACCGGGGCGCCCACCGAGGCCATCGCGCGCGAGTGCGCGCTCGCCATCTCGTCGTCGCCGCTCGTGAAGGCCGCCGTCTTCGGCGCCGACCCGAACTGGGGTCGCATCGTCTCCACCGTGGGCGCCCGCGCCGGCGCCCAGGGGTGGCCCGTCGATCCGTTCCAGGCGAAGGTCGTGCTGCAGGGCGTGACCGTGTTCGCGGGCGGCGCGCCGGTCGAGTTCGACAGGGAGTCGCTCCGGGCGCGGATGCGCGAGACGCGCGTCGACGTGCTCGTCGCGCTCGGGCAGGGCGACGCGCGCGCCGTCGCCTGGGGCTGCGACCTCTCCTACGACTACGTGAAGATCAACGCGGACTACAGCGCGCTCATCACGCAGAAGCCGGACGGCGGGGTGGCGAAGGACGACCGCGTCACCCACTACACGCCCGCCATCAAGAAGGCGCTCCTCGCCGAGGCCCTCAAGTACATCGCCGCCTTCTCCGGCCAGATCGCCGTCATCAAGTACGGCGGCGCCGCGATGGTGAAGGAGTCGCTCAAGGAGGCGTTCGCGGAGGACGTGACGCTCCTGAAGCGCGTGGGCCTCAAGCCCGTGGTGGTGCACGGCGGCGCGCCCGAGATCACGAAGACGCTCGAGAAGCTCGGCGAGCGCAGCGAGTTCGTGGACGGCATGCGGATCACCGACGCGCAGAGCCTGCCCGTCGTCGAGATGGTGCTCACCGGCAAGGTGAACCAGGAGCTCGTGGCCCTCCTCAACGCCCGGAACGCCGGCGCGGTCGGCCTCTCCGGCAAGGACGGCAAGCTCCTCCGCGCGCAGAAGGCGGGCCAGGAGCACGGGCGCGACCTCGGCCACGTCGGCCACGTGGTCGAGGTGAACCGCGAGTTCCTGAAGATGTTCCTCGACGGCGGCTACGTGCCGGTCATCTCGCCCATCGGCCTCGCCGACGACGGCGGCAGCCTCTCCATCAACGCGGACGAGGTGGCCGCGCAGATCGCGGTGGCGCTCGGCGCGAAGAAGCTCATCTACCTCACCGACGTGCCCGGCATCCTCGCGTCCGCGCCCGATGGCGAGCTCGTCCGGCAGCTCACGGTGGAGGACCTGACGCGCCGGGTCCAGGCGGGCGCCATCACGGGCGGCATGAAGTGGAAGGCGCAGTCGATCCTGGCGGCGCTCGCCGGCGGCGTGGAGCGCGTGCACGTCCTCGACGGGCGGCAGCCGCACACCGTCATCGCGGAGCTCTTCACCGACCGCGGCGTCGGCTCGCT
>DASSQM010000413.1:0-4190 GCA_035702465.1 Anaeromyxobacter sp.
GCGCGTGGCGAGGCCGGAGCCGAGCGCCGCGGCGCCGGCGGCCGCGCCGCCGATCTGGATGAACTGCCTGCGCGTGAAGGACATGGTTCTCCTCCCGGGCGCGGCCGAGCCGTGCCCGTCCCCGCGCCCGGAGCCGGGCGCGGGGTGACTCGTGTTTCGATGGGCCTCCGGCCGCCGCGCCTAGAACCGGTACGTCCCGCCGACGTCGATCTGGAACTGGGACATCTTCGTCGTGTACGACGCGATCGCCTGGTCCTGGTTGGACCCGGAGATCTTCGCCTCGGGCGAGTACATGCCGGTGACCTGCACCGCGATGTTGTCCGCGACGGCGTACCCCGCGCCGAGCGTGAAGTGGTGCTCGGCGACCGCGGGGAAGACGAGGTTCTCGAACGCGCGGTCCTTCACGAGCGGCATCGCGCCGTAGTCGTAGCCGGCGCGGACGTCGAGCCCCTTCATCGGCGTGACCTGCGCGCCGACCTTCAGCACCCACTGGTCCTGCCAGCCCATGTCGAACGCCTGCGACCCGCCCTGGTTCTGCGAGTACTTGGGCAGGTTCTTCCCCATCGTGTCGGACCAGTTGATCCAGCCCACGTCGACGGCCACGAGGAGCAGGTCGATGGGGCGCACCGCGGCGCCGATCGTGGCGACCTGCGGCTGGTCGAACGCGAGCTTGTCCGTCCCGCCCGCCACGTCGAACGAGAAGTCCTGGAAGAACGTCTTGCTCTCGTAGGCGGCGCCGAACGAGAGCATCTCGTTCACCTTCGCCTTCAGGCCCACGGTGGCGCCGACGCCGAACGAGGTGGCGGTGCTGTGCTTCGACTGCCCGACGTTCCCGGCGACGTCGTACTCCATCTGCGCCATCGCCGCGTTGAGCGCGACGCCCACGCTGAAGACGTCGGAGAGCCGGTAGGCGACGCCGGGCGCGAGGCGCGCGTTGAGGTACGAGGTCAGGGCACGGCTCAGGTAGATGTTGCTCGCGTAGTCGACGCCCATGCCGGACACCGCGAAGATGCCGACGCCGGTGGAGAGCCGGTCGCTGAGCGGGCGGACGTAGCCGACCGCGGGGATGGGCGAGCCTCCACGATCCGAGTCGATGGTCTTCCCCTCCTGGGCGATCATCGACGGCGGAAAGGGCGCGGGCAGCGGCGTCCCGACGGCCTCGTGGCTCACGGTCGGCTTGAAGTAGCCGACGCCGAGGTCGAGCCGGCTCCCGAGGTCGAGGATGCCGGCGGGGTTCGACGCGATGGACATGGCGTCGAGCGTGGCGCCGACGCCGACGCCACCCATGGACGTCTGCACCGGCCCGAAGCCGATCATGCGCATGCCGTTCGTGGCGCGCGCGGGCGAGGCGAAGGCCAGCGCCGTGACGACGAAGAGTGCTCCGATCTTCCTCATGACTGCCTCCCAGCCGAGTGAGAGCTGCCGGAAACCGACCCGCGATCCTAGCGCGACGAAATGCCGCGATTCCTGACCCGAAAACTCCGCGTGCGGGTTCGCTTTGCGTATGGCGTGCCTCGTGCTCGCCTCGCCGGCGGGCCCCGCGAATCGCGGGGTTGGACGGGGGGCGCGAAGCCCGCGACACGAGATGTTGCACCCTTTGGCGACGAAGCGTCTCAGACGAAGCAGAACGTCTCAGGGGCCTGCGACATGAATGACCACCTGCCGTCCTTCGACCGCGAAGCCGTGTTCGCCGCAGTAAACGCCGCCTTCGGCTCCATCGGGCGCATCTGCATGGCGCTCGACGGCGACTTCCGCGTCCGCCACGTCTCGGGGCTCATCGACACCATTCTCGGCGCGGGCGCCGCGGCGCGCATGCCGGGCCGCCCGGTCGAGGAGGTGCTCGGCCCGGAGCTCTTCGGCGCGAGCGGCACCCTGCGCCAGGCGCTCGCCGCCGGCGAGAAGCGCGAGGGATGGCGCGCCTTCCTGCGCACGCCCGCCGGGACCACGCGCCTCCTCTCCGTCACCGCAGCGAAGCTGCGCCACGACGACCGCGGCGTGTGTGACCCGGAGGCGAGCTACCTCGTCGTGATCCGCCCCGCAGACGAGGAGGCCGTCGCCGCCACCGGCCCCATCGCCGGGTTCGGCGTGATCGCGCGCTCGCAGGCGATGGGGCGGGTGTTCCGGCTCATCGAGACCCTGCAGCACAGCGAGGCGACGGTGCTCGTCACCGGCGAGAGCGGCACGGGGAAGGAGGTCACCGCGCGCATGATCCACGCGCACTCCCCGCGCCGGAACGGGCCGTTCGTGGCGGTGAATGCGGCGGCGCTCCCGGGGGAGCTCCTCGAGACCGAGCTCTTCGGGCACGTGAAAGGCTCGTTCACGGGCGCGACGAAGGACCGCGTCGGCCGGTTCGAGGCGGCGGCGGACGGGACGCTCTTCCTCGACGAGGTGGGCGACCTGCCCCTGCACCTTCAGGTGAAGCTCCTGCGCGTCCTGCAGGACCACACGTACGAGCGCATCGGCGACAACGAGACCCGCCGCACGAACGCCCGCATCATCGCCGCGACGCACCGCGACCTCCGCCGCGCGGTGGCGGAGGGGAACTTTCGCGAGGATCTCTACTACCGGCTGCGCGTGTTCCCGATCGAGATCCCGCCGCTGCGGGACCGGCGCGAGGACATCGAGCCCATCGCGCGCCTCCTGCTCTCCCGCGTCGGCGCGCGCACGGGGCGCGCGCTCCACTTCTCGCCGGACGCGCTGCGGGTGCTCCTCTCGCACGACTGGCCCGGCAACGTCCGCGAGCTCGAGAACGCGCTCGAGTTCGCCGCGACGGTCTGCCAGGGGCAGACGCTGCAGCCCGAGGACCTGCCGCCGGAGCTGCGCGGGCACGGGTCTGCGCGACTGGGCGCGGAGGAGGCCGCGCCGCCGCCGCCGGCGCGCCGCTCGGCGCCGGACGCGCCCGAGCCGCCCGACGCGGACGACCCGCCCGCGGACGCCGCCGTGCTCCGCGCCGCGCTCGAGGCGCATCGCTGGAGCCGCGTCGACACGGCCCGCGCGCTGGGGGTGAGCCGGAGCACGCTGTGGAGAAGGATGAGGGCGGTCGGGCTCGCGTGAGGGGTGCCGAGCCGCGGCCGCGAACTCGACCCCGACCCCCGATCTCGACCCCAACCCCGACCTCGACCTCGACCTCGACCTCGACCCCGACCCCGACCCCGACGCGCTTCGCGATGGCCCCTCCGTCCGTACATTTGGAGTGCCAACCATTCCGGAGGAAGCGTGCGGAGGATCGGGGATCAGGTCGTCGTCGTGACGGGGGCATCCTCGGGCGTCGGGCGCGCGATCGCCCGTGCGTTCGGAGGGCAGGGGGCGAAGGTGGCGCTCATCGCCCGGACGCGCGAGGCGCTCGAGAACGCGGCGCGAGAGATCGAGTCCTCGGGCGGCGAGGCGCTCGTGCTCCCGCTCGACGTCGCGGACGCCGCGGCGGTGGAGCGCGCCGCGGACGACGTCGTGGCCCGGTGGGGCCGCATCGACACGTGGGTGAACGACGCGATGGTGAGCGTGTTCTCGCCCGTGAAGGAGATGAAGGCGGACGAGTACCGGCGCGTCACCGAGGTGAACTACCTGGGGTTCGTCCACGGCACGCTCGCCGCGCTGAAGCACATGCTCCCGCGCGACGAGGGGCACGTCATCCAGATCGGGTCGGCGCTCGTCTACCGCTCCATCCCGCTCCAGAGCGCGTACTGCGCGAGCAAGGCGGCCATCCGCGGCTTCACCGCCTCGCTCCGCTGCGAGCTCCGGCACGACAGGAGCCGCGTGAGGGTCTCCCTCGTCGAGCTGCCCGCCGTGAACACGCCGCAATTCGACGTGGTCCGCTCGCGCCTGTCGAACCGCCCGCAGCCCGTGCCGCCCATCTACCAGCCGGAGGTGATCGCGCGCGCGACGCTCCACGTGGCGGAGCACCCGGTCCGCGAGCTGTGGGTGGGCTGGAGCACCTTCGCGGCGATCCTCGGGCAGAAGCTCTTCCCGGGGCTCCTCGACCGCTATCTCGCCCGCACGGGCTACCGCTCGCAGCAGACGGACGAGCCCGCCGTGCCGGGCCGCCCCGACAACGTGGACCGGCCGCTGCCGGGCGACCGCGGCGCGCACGGGAGGTTCGACGGGCGCGCGCGCGGCCGCAGCACGGAGCTGTGGCTGCGCCGCCACCGGGGCTGGCTCGCGGCGGCGGCCGCCGCTGCCGCCGCGATCGCCGG
>DASSQM010000414.1:0-4047 GCA_035702465.1 Anaeromyxobacter sp.
GGCGCCGGTCGACGTCGAGCGGTGCCACCGGCGCGCACTGGCCGGCCGTTTCGCCGAGGCGTTCCGGGCCGCCTCGGCCCTCGCGCGCGAGGGCGCCCGTCCGGGCCGGGGCTCCCGGCCGTGACCGCGTCGCCGCCCGCCCGCGTGCGGAAGGTCCTCGTCCTCACCTCGCACCACCCCTCCCGGCGACGCCCCCACCAGGCGATGTACGGCTACTACGCGTACCAGGCGCTGGCGAGGCACTGCGCGCTCCGGTTCGTCGCCCCCCACCCCTGGTGGTCGCAGCCGTGGCCTCCGCGCGAGCTCCTGCGCGCGCCGACGGAGCGCTGGGGAGCGATCGACGTCGAGCTCCCGGCGTGGTGGTCCGTGCCGGCGGTGCCGCCGCTCCACGCGCTCGGGATGGGCGCCTCGCTCGCCCGGCGGATCGGCGCCATCCGCCGCGCCTTCCCGTTCGACGCGATCCTCACCGCGTGGGCGTACCCCGACGCGGTGGCGGCGGCGCTCCTCGCAGCGCGCGAGCGCGTACCGCTCGTCGCGACGGTGCTCGGGAGCGACCTGCACGAGCTCCCCCGCCGCTTCGGCCTCGGCTTCCAGATCCGGCGCGGGCTGCGGCGGGCGCGGCGCGTCGTGGCGGTGAGCGAGGCGCTGGCGCGCGCGGCCGCCGAGCTGGGAGTGCCGCGCGAGCGGATCGTCGTGCAGCACAACGGCGTCGACGGAGAGCTGTTCACCCCGCGTGATCGATGCGCCGCGCGCGCCGCGCTCGGCCTCGCGCCGGACGCGCGCCTCGTCGGCTACGTCGGCCGCCTCGCGCCGGAGAAGGGCCCCGACGTGCTCGTCGAGGCGGTGGGCGTGCTCGCGCGGCGGGGTGAGCGCGCGCCGGACGTGGTCGTCGTCGGGGGCGGCGCGCTCGAGGCGCGGCTGCGGGCGCGGGCCGCGGCGCTCCGGCTCGACCGCCGCGTCCGGTTCGTCGGCCCGAAGGCCCACGCGGAGCTGCCGCTGTGGCTCTCCGCCCTCGACGCACTGTGCCTCCCCAGCCGCCGCGAGGGGTGCCCGAACGTCGTCCTCGAGGCGCTCGCCTGCGGGAGGCCCGTCGTCGCCTCCCGCGTCGGCGGCGTGCCGGAGCTGCTCCGGGAGGAGAACGGCGTGCTCGTCGCGCCCGAGCGCCCCGCGGCGCTGGCCGACGGCCTCGCCCGCGCGCTGGAGCGGCGGTGGGACGCGGCCGCGCTGCGCGCGACGGTCCCGAGCCTGTCCTGGGACGCGGTCGCGCGCACGTACCGAGACGCGATCGAGGCCGCCGTCGCCGACGCGGCCGCGGGATGAGCCGCCGCCGCTGACAGTGGCGCGGGTGCGTGCTAGACCCCTGTCCGGCGCCGCCGCGCGCCGGCGCCATGCTCCTCCTCCGGGACGCCCAGCGGTCGGATCTCGCGAGCCTCGCCCGCCTCGCGAAGGTGCTCAACACCGTCAACCTCCCCTACGACGAGAGGGCGCTCGCGCGGATCGTGGATCGGTCCGTGAAGAGCTTCTCGGGCGAGATCCGCGATCCGCTCGAGCGGCACTACGTGTTCGTCGCGGAGGAGCCGCGCGCCGGGCGAATCGTGGGGACGTCGATGGTGATCGCGCAGCACGGCACGCGCGAGTCGCCCTGCACCTTCTTCGACGTCTCGGAGCGCGAGCACTACTCGTCGACGATCGACCGCCACTTCCGCCACCAGGTCCTCTCCATGGGCTACCACTTCGACGGGCCCACGGAGATCGGCGGGCTCGTCGTCGATCCCGCCGTGCGCGGCGGCGCGGACCGGCCCGGGAAGCAGCTCGCGTACGTCCGGTTCCTCTACATGGCGATGTTCCCGGATCGGTTCCGGGAGAAGGTGCTCGCCGAGCTCATGCCGCCGCTCGAGAAGGACGGGCGGAGCCTGTTCTGGGAGGCGTTCGGCCGGCGGTTCACGGACCTCGACTACCAGACCGCGGACAAGCTCTCGCGCGAGAACAAGGAGTTCATCCAGCAGCTGTTCCCGCCGGTCGACGTCTACGCGACGCTCTTCCCGGAGCGCGTGCGCAAGGTGCTCGGCGCGGTCGCCCCCGAGACCGAGCCCGTCCGGCACCTGCTCGAGAAGATCGGCTTCGCGTACGTGCACCGCGTCGATCCGTTCGACGGCGGGCCGCACTACGAGGCGAAGCTCGCGGACGTGACGCTCGTGCGCGCGTACCGGCGCCTCGCGCTCGCCGAGGCGCCGCTCGCGCGGGACGGCGAGGAGCGGCTCGTGGCCGCCGTCCGCCCGGGCCGGAACCGCTTCCGCGCGGTGCGCTGCGCCGCGCGCGTCTCCCGCGACGCCATCGCGCTGCCCGACGAGGCGCGCGAGCTCCTGCGCGCGCGCGCCGGTGACCGGCTGCACGTGGTCCCGTTCTAGGAATCCGACATCCGGCCGAGGCACTTCTCGCGAATGTCCCGGCCGCTCCTCACCGGCTACGCGGTGGGGACTAGATCCGCACCAGCGTGGCGACCCAGGCGCGTGCGCCGCCCTCGTGGACGAGGCTCTCGAACCGCCCCGGCCGGATGCGCGTCAGCGCGAACAGCGACCGGAACGCGTCGCGGAGGTCGCCCTCGGAGATGCGGTGCGGCCCGGGCCCGGGGGGCTCCTCGTCCGAGAAGCACAGGAGCTGGAGCGCGGCGCCCGGCGAGAGCACCTCGCACAGCGAGTGCGCGTAGCGACGGCGGTCGTCGCGGTCGAAGACGTGGAAGAGCCCGCAGTCGAGCACCGTCTCGACGCGCCGCCGCAGCTTCGCGAGGTCGAGCGCGTCCGCGACGAGGAAGGGGACCGCGAGCCCGAGGGACGCGGCCTTGGCGCGCGCCCGCTCGACGGCGAACGGCGAGCCGTCGATGCCGAGCACGCGGTGCCCGCGCGCGGCCAGGTAGAGCGCGTTCTCCCCGGTCCCGCAGCCGACGTCGAGCACGTCCCCCACGATCTCCCCGTCCTCCGCGAGGCGCACCACCTCGGGCTGGGGCCGACCGATGTCCCAGGGCTGCGTGCCCTGCCGGTAGAGCTCCTCGAAGTCGTGGGGCGGCATGCGGGTTCTTCATACCGATCCGGCCCGGTTGGCGCCCGCCCGCCCCCGGTGTTAGGTTCCGCCGCCGATGTCCGTTTCGCTTCCCGATCCGCGCCCCGGGAGCGGGGGATCGGCGGGTCAGCGGTTCTCCGCGCTCGTCTGGTCGCTCCTGCACGTCCCGATCTTCCTCGCGCTGTTCGCGCCGGGGATCGAGGCCGCGGTCCGCGCGACGCCCGGCGCCTACCGCGCGCTCCTGTGGCCGACGTTCCTACCGCAGGCGACCCTCATCGCCGCGCTCGCGTTCGCGCTGGGCCTGCCGTTCTCGCTCTGGCCGCGCGCCTACCGCTTTGCGGCGCCGGCCGCGGCGGCGCTCGTCACCGGCGGCCTCGCGCTCGACGCGCGCATCTACGGCTCGGTCGGGCTCCACCTGAACGGCTTCTTCTTCCGGTTCCTCCTCCAGCCGAACGCGCTGCGCGAGGCCGGCGTCCCGATCTCCGACGTCGTGCTGTTCCTCGCGGAGGCGTTCGCGTTCCTCGCCGTCGACGTCGCCGCGGGCGCCTGGTTCATCCGCCGGTTCGCCGCGCCCCGGCGCCGGGCCTGGGTGCTCGCCGTCGGGCTCGTGCTCCTGTCGGCGGCGGAGCGCGTGTACGGGGGCGTCCTCACCTACTTCGGCGGGCCGTCGATCTTCGCCGCCTCGACCGTGCTCCCGCTCCAGATCCCGGTGCGGATGTACTCCTTCTCCGAGGCGATCTTCGGCAAGCGCGCCATGAAGGACCCGTTCGTGGGGACGGACGCCTCGAAGCGCCTCCCGGCGGGCGTGGCGCCGGAGGCGTTCCGGCTCGCGCGCAAGCCGGACGTGCTCTTCATCGCGGCGGAGAGCCTGCCGGCGGACCACCTCGACGAGAAGACCATGCCGCGGCTCTGGCGGCGCGCGCAGGAGGGGGCGCTCTTCACGCGCCACTACGCCGGGGCGAGCTCGACGAACTACACGCTCTTCACGCT
>DASSQM010000415.1:0-6442 GCA_035702465.1 Anaeromyxobacter sp.
ACGACCGGAAGGTGTTCCCCGACTACCGGGCGGTGCTCGTCTATCGCGAGGACCTCGCCGGGCGCGCGCCGGCCGCGCTCGCGGCGATGCGGCGGCTCGAGGGCCGCATCGGGGCCGACGCGATGACCACGATGAACGCGCGCGCGCAGCTGGAGCGCGCGCCGCCCGAGCTCGTCGCGGCGTCGTTCCTCGAGGCGAGCTTCGGCATCGCGCCGCGCGTCGCGGTGGAGAGCGCGCCGGCGCGCGTGCTGCGCCGCACGCTCGAGCACCTCGGCCTCGTGGCGGCCGCGCTCGCGGCGGCCATCGTCGTCGCCATCCCGCTCGGCGTGCTCTCGGCGCGGCGGCCGGGCCTGGGGCGCGCCGTCCTCGGCGTGGCGGGCGTCGTGCAGACCATCCCGTCGCTCGCGCTCCTCGTGTTCATGATCCCGCTCCTCGGCATCGGCGCGGGGCCGGCGATCGCGGCGCTCTTCCTCTACGGGCTCCTGCCGATCGTGAGGAACACCCACGCCGGCCTGACGGGCATCGCGCCGGAGGTCCGCGAGTCGGCGGAGGCGCTCGGGCTCCCCGGTGGCGCGCGCCTCCGGCTCGTCGAGCTGCCCCTGGCGTCGCCGTCGATCCTCGCGGGCGTGAAGACCTCCGCCGTGATCACCGTGGGGACGGCGACGCTCGGCGCGCTCGTCGGCGCCGGGGGGTACGGCCAGCCCATCCTCGCGGGCATCCGGCTCGCGTCGGTGCCGCTCATCCTCGAGGGAGCGGTGCCGGCGGCGGTGCTCGCGCTCGTGGTCGAGGGGCTGTTCGACCTCGTCGAGCGGTTTCTCGTGCCGCGAGGGCTGAGACCGGAACGGGGGACCTGATCCGGCGGTCCCGAGCCTCCCTCACGCCGCGCCCTCGCCGTCGCCCGCGATCCGGGCGGGAGCCGTCGCGCGCAGCTCCTCGATCAGCGCGCGCCACGCCTGCTCCTCCCTCTCCCGCGCGACGAGCGGCCGGAGCGCCGCGATGCGCGCGCGGAGGTCGGCCTCGAACGCCGGGTCCTCCTCCAGCCGGAGCATGAGCGCCGCGAGCGCCGCGTCGTCGCCCACCGGGTAGAACCCGGGGTAGTCGGCCCCGAGGATGCCCACCGATCCCGCGATCCAGGTGGAGAGGACGGGCACGCCGCAGGCGATGGCCTCCGAGACCACGTTCGCGCCGCCCTCGTGCCGCGACGAGACGACGAGCGCGCGGCTCGCGGCGAGCGTGCGGAGCGCCTCGGCGCGCGGCCGCGGCCCGACCCAGCTCCAGCGCGGGTTCGCGGCCATCTCCGCGCGCGCTCTGTCCTCGGAGCCCGCGTCGAGCGGGGAGCCGCAGTGGAGCACGTGGACGCGGGACCGCTCGGGCAGCCGGCGCACGGCGCGGGCGGCGAGGAACGGATCCTTCACCGACCGGAGATGGGCGAGGACGCAGATCTGGACGCCGTCGGCGGGCGGCGGCCGGCGGGGGGGTGCGCTCGCGGACTGGACGATGGCGCGCGCCTTCCCGCGCACGTGCGGGGGCAGCGCCTGGATCCCGAGCGGCTGGAGCGTGACGAGGCGCGTCGCGCGCTCGAGCGAGTCCTGCGCCTCGGGCGAGCGATCGAGCTCGTCGTAGAGGTCCGTCCCGGTGAGCGCGACGACGAGCGGCCCGCGCGGCCGCGCCTCGCGCCAGCGCGCCACCGAGGCGTGGCTCTTCCGCGCGTGCAGCGCCACGAGCACGTCGCACGGCGCGCCGTCCCAAGCCTCGCCGAGGCGGACCGCGTGCCCGAGGCGGCGCAGGATGCCGACCCAGCGCAGCGCGGTGACGCGGTTGCCGTTGCGGGACCCCGGCCGGGCGGGCGTGACGACGAAGATCCTCATGGCGCGCAGGTCCTGAATCCTATCCACGGATCGCGGCGGTGGGGCTCGTAGAAGTTGCGGAAGGCGTTCCGCACCAGGCGGCCGGTGGTCGCGAAGCTCCCACCCCGCACCACCTGGTGCGTGCCGAACCACGGCTGCGAGTAGTCGCGGTACGGATCCGCCGAGAACCCGGGGAAGGGCAGGAACGGGGACGCCGTCCACTCCCAGACGTTCCCGATCATCTGCCGGCACCCGAAGGCGCTGTCGCCCGCGGCGAAGGCCCCGACGTCGACGGCGCCGAGGGCCCGGAAGTCGAGGTGCGCGCGCCCCGGGCCGGGAGGATCGTCGCCCCACGGCCAGCGGCGCTTGCGAGGCGCGAGCTTCCCGCCCGGGCCGGGCTCTCCGGCGGCGGCCGCCTCCCACTCCGCCTCGGTCGGGAGCCGCCGGCGCGCGAAGCGGCAGTACGCCTCCGCCTCGTGGAGGCACACGTTCACCACCGGTCGATGCGGCTCGAGGGGCACCCAGCGGTCGAAGTCGCGCCGCAGCCACGTGCGGCCGTCGCGCCGCCAGTACGCGGGCGCCTCGGCGCCCTGCGCCTCGCGCCACGCCCAGCCGGCGTCGCTCCAGAGCTCGCGGCGGCGGTAGCCGTCCTCCTCGACGAACGCCGCGTACCGTGCCTGCGTCACCGGGGCGCGCGCGATCGAGAACGGCTCGAGCACGACCTCGTGCGCCCACTTCTCGTTGTCGAAGACCCACGGCTCGTCCGGAGTGGAGCCGAGGCGGAGCGCGCCGCCGGGCACGTGCGCGTCCCCGGTCAGATCCCCGCCAACGTCGTACTGGGGGGGCGCGGAGAGCCTGCGCCCCCCCAGTCCCCCCGCTCGCTCCGGGGCAGCCTCATCCGGCTGCCCCTCCGCTCGCCCCATCTCTCCGAGGCCGGACGGTGCGGCCCAGCCGAGGGTCTGGCGGGAGAACGCCATCGCCTCGCCGTGCATGTCCTCGTGCAGGACGGCGAGCTCGACGAAGTAGCGATCGCGCTCCGGGAGGCGCGGGAGGAGCTCCTGCACCGCCGCCGACGTCGCGCGGAGGTACGCCTCGGTGTCCGCCAGCGTGGGGAGCGGGAGCGACCAGCGGGTGTCGTGCGGGATCGCGCTCGAGTCGTAGTGCGCGTCGACGTCGGCGCGCAGCGGGTCGCGGCCGGCGGCGTGGCGCAGCGCCCAGCGCTCCTCGAACCACGCCACGTGCCCGAGCTCCCAGAGCGGCGGGTTCACGATGGCGAGCATGGGCCCGAGGAGCTCCCCCTCGCGGAGGGAGCGGACGAGCTCCAGGGTGCGCCGCCGTGCGTCGCTGACCCAGGTCGTGAGGAGGGCGTCCGCGCGGGGCACCCCGCACCTCTTAGGGCGCAGGCTCCGGGCGCGCAGGCCGGAGCCGCCGTCGCCCCGTCGGGGGCAGCGCGCTCCGCGCTCCGCGCCCGTCGACGCGCTTGCCGCCGTCCCCGGCGAGCGGTAAGCCGGGCGGCCATGGGCACCTCGCTCCTCCTCGCGCTCCTCGCCGCCGCCGGCCCGTCGACGCTCGACGTCGCGCCGCTGCCGGGCCAGCCGAACCTGCTCGCCCTCGGGATCCCCGAGATCCCCGCCGCGCTCGCGTCGCGGCTCGAGCAGTACCAGAACGCGCGCTCCGCGCTGCTCTTCGACGTCGCGCCGGACGGGAGCGCGTTCCTCGTCGGCACGCGCTTCGCGTCCACCGCGCAGCTCCACCTCGTGTCGCGGCCGCTCGGCATGCGCGAGCAGCTCACGTTCGGCAAGGAGCCGGTGCGCGCGGCGCGCTTCGCGCCGGGCGACCCGCGGAGCGTGTACTACCTGTCCGACGTGGGCGGCGGCGAGTCGTACCAGCTCTACCGCCTCGACCGGCGCACGGGGCGGTCCGAGCTGCTCACCGACGGCAGGAGCCGCCACGAGTCGCTCGTCGTGTCCCGGGACGGCCGCCGCATCGCGTACGGCGGCACCGGTCGGAACGGCAAGGACACGGACGTCTACGTTGCGGAGACGGCGCGTCCGAAGGAGGCGCGCCGGGTCGTCGAGGGCGAGGGCGCGTTCTTCCCGATCGAGTTCTCGCCGGACGGGGGGCGGCTCCTCGTCGTCCGGTTCCGCGCCATCTCGGACGCGGACCTGCTCCTCGTGGACGTCGCGACGGGCGCGCGGCGCGCGCTCCTCCCCGGCAAGGGCTCGGTGCGCGACGCGGCGTTCGCGCCGGACGGCAGGGCGGTGTACGCCGCCACCGATCGCGGCTCGGACGTGAACGCGCTCGTGCGCGTCGAGCTCGGCGCCGAGCGCGCCGAGCCGCGCGCGGTCGCGCCCGGCGTGCCGACGGACGTCGAGCACGTGGCGGTGGCGCCGGACGGCAAGGTCGCGTTCGCCTCGAACGCCGACGGCTGGACGCGGCTCCACCTCCTCGATCCGCGGTCGGGCAAGGTCTCCGAGCTGCCGCTCCCGCGCGGCGTCGCGGACGTCATCCGGTTCCCGGTGGGGCGGAGCGATCGGCTCGCCGTGAACCTCACGCAGGCGGGCGCGCCGCTCGACGTCGGCACCGTGGAGCTCAAGACGGGCCGGCTGGAGCGCTGGACGCGCTCCGAGGTGGGCGGCATCGACCCCGCGACGTTCGTCGAGCCCGAGCTCGTGCGCTACCCGTCGAAGGGCGGGATCCAGGTGCCCGCGTTCCTGTTCCGCAAGGCCGGCGAGGGGCGCCGCCCGGTGGTGGTCCTGTGGCACGGCGGCCCCGAGGCGCAGTTCCGGCCGACCTTCAGCCCGTTCGTGCAGTTCCTCGCGACGGAGCTCGGGCTCGCGGTGCTCGCGCCGAACGTGCGCGGCTCCGACGGCTACGGCAAGCGCTACCTGTCGCTCGACGACGGCGTCCGCCGCGAGGAGGCGCTCGCCGACATCGGCGCCACGTTCGACTTCGTCGGCTCGCGCCCGGACCTCGACGCCTCTCGCCTCGCCGTGTACGGCGGGTCGTACGGCGGCTACATGGTCCTCGCCTCGATGGTCTTCCACGGCGACCGCGTCAAGGCGGGCGTCGACGTGGTGGGCATCTCGTCCATCCCCACGTTCCTGCGCTCGACCGCCGAGTACCGTCGCGACCTGCGCCGCCCCGAGTATGGCGACGAGCGCATCCCCGAGGTGCTCGCGGTCCAGGAGCGGATCTCGCCGCTCAACCACGTCGACAGGCTCGCCGCGCCGCTCTTCGTCATCCAGGGGAAGAACGATCCGCGCGTGCCGCAGTCGGAGGCCGAGCAGATCGTCCGCGCCGTCCGGGAGAAGGGGAAGGAGGTCTGGTACCTGCTCGCGCTCGACGAGGGCCACGGATTCCAGAAGAAGGAGAACCGGGACACCATGACCGCCGCCATCGCGCTGTTCCTCGAGCGCCAGCTCCTCGGAGGTGGCGCGGCGCGAGGCGCGCCATGACCGGCTCGCTCGCGGACCTCGGCGCGGCGGACGCGATCGTCCGCCTCTCGCGGCGCGAGATCTCGGCGGAGGCGCTCGTGCGCGCCTGCCTCGACCGGATCGCCGCGGAGGAGCCGCGCGTCGGCGCGTTCGAGCACGTCGACGCCGGCGGCGCGCTCGCCGCCGCGCGCCGCATCGACGCGCTCCCGTCGAAGCCCCCGCTCGCGGGACTCCCGATCGGGGTGAAGGACGTCTTCGACACGGCGGACCAGCCCACGGAGCGCGGCTCGCGCGCGTTTCGCGGGCGCCGGCCGTCCGCCGACGCGCACGTCGTGGCGCGGCTTCGCGCCGCGGGCGCGATCGTGCTCGGGAAGACGGTCACGACCGAGCTCGCGTTCTCCGCGCCGGGCAAGACGCGGAACCCGCACGACCCCTCGCGCACGCCGGGCGGGTCCTCGAGCGGCTCCGCCGCCGCGGTGGCGGCGCGGCTCGTGCCCGCCGCCATCGGGACGCAGACGGCGGGCTCGGTGATCCGGCCCGGCTCGTTCTGCGGCGTCGTGGCGATGCAGCCCAGCTTCGGCGCCGTCCCGATGGAGGGCGTCTCGCCGTTCGCGCCGTCGCTCGACACGTTCGGCGTCTTCGCGAACGACGTCGAGTCGCTGCCGCTCCTCCTGCGCGCGGCGGGCGTCCGCGTGGGGGAGCCCTCCCTGCGCGGTGCGCCTCGGATCGCGCTCTGCAGGACCGAGCAGTGGCGGCTCGCCGAGCCGTCCACGCAGCTCCTCGTCCAGGCGGCCGCCGGCGCGCTCGCGGCCGCCGGCGCGACGGTGGACGAGCAGGACCTCGCGCCCGAGTTCGCCGGGCTCGCCGACGCGCAGCGCACGGTGATGGCGGCGGAGGGGGCGCGAACGCTGCGCGAGATCCGCGAGCGCCACCGCGACGAGCTCTCGAAGGTGCTCCTGGACTTCCTCGCCGAGGGGGACGGCGTGGCCCCCGAGCGCGAGGCCGCGGCGCGCGCGCACGCCGCCCTCTGCCGCGACCTGCTCCCCCAGGTCTTCTCCCGCGCCGACGCGCTCCTCACCCCGAGCGCGATCGGCGAGGCGCCCGCAGGGCTCGAGAGCACCGGCGACCCCGCGTTCAACCGCATCTGGACGCTCCTGG
>DASSQM010000416.1:0-5344 GCA_035702465.1 Anaeromyxobacter sp.
CAGCCGGGCGAGCGCGTCCGCAAGGGCTCGCCGCTCGTCACCATCCTCTCGCCGGACGTGGGCGTCGCGTTCTCCGACCTCGTGAAGGCGCACGCGGACCTCCTCGCGGGCGAGGCCGAGTTCGACCGGCAGCGGCGGCTCGCGGCCGCCCAGGCCGCGTCGCAGCGGGAGCTCGAGGCCGCCGAGGACGCCTACCTCAGGGCCGAGGCGGAGTACTCCCGCGCGAGCGAGAAAGCGAAGCTGCTCCGCGCCGGCGCCGTGAACGCGGTGACCCAGGAGTACACGCTCCAGAGCTACCTCGACGGCTCGGTCATCTCGCGCAGCGTCAGCCCGGGCATGGAGGTCCAGGGCCAGTACTCCGGCGGGCAGCCCGCCGAGATGTTCACCATCGGCGACATCCGGCGCGTGTGGGTCGTCGCCGACGTGCCCGACGCCGCGCTCCCCGACGTGAAGCCCGGGGCCGAGGTGAGCGTGCGGGTCGTCGCCTATCCGGACCGGGTGTTCCGCGGGAAGGTGGAGCAGATCTCCGGCACGCTCGATCCGCAGCTCCGCACGGCGAAGGTGCGCGCCGCGCTCGACAACGAGGACGAGGCGCTCAAGCCGGAGATGTACGCGCAGGTCGCCGTCGCGAAGCCGCCCCGCCGCGCGCTCGCGCTGCCGCGCGCCGCCGTCGTGCCGGTGGCGGGCCAGAGCTTCGTGTACGTGGCGGCCGGCGCCGCGCCGGGCGGGAAGCGCGCGTTCCAGCGCCGGCTCGTGCGGCTCGGCGAGGCGGTCGACGACCTCGTCGAGGTGGTGGAGGGCGTCGCCCCCGGCGAGGACGTCATCGTGGAGGGGCCGCCGTCGCGCGAGGCGCCGCCCGACCAGGCGTACCTCTCCGAGGAGCAGGTGCGCCGCGCCGGGATCCGCGTGGCGGCCGCGGAGGAGGAGGACCTGCCCGACGCGATCTCGCTCGCGGGACGGCTCGCCTTCGACGACCTCCGCGTGACGCACGTGTTCTCGCCCGTGACCGGCCGCGTGACGCGGGTGCTCGCGCGCCCCGGCCAGCGGGTGAAGAAGGGGGCACCGCTCGCGGCCATCCTGTCGCCGGACGTCGGCAGCGCCGCCGCCGACCTCACGAAGGCGGAGGCGGACCTCACCCAGGCGTACCACCAGCACCAGCGCCAGCAGGAGCTGTACGAGGCGCACGCGGGGGCGCGGCGCGACCTCGAGGCGGCGGAGAACGCCTGGAAGAAGGCGAAGGCCGAGGCGGATCGCGCCCGGCAGAAGATGCAGCTCCTCCACGCCGGGACGGTCGACCGTGCGAGCCAGGAGCTCGTGCTCACGAGCCCGATCGACGGCGAGATCGTCGCCCGCAACCTGAACCCGGGCATGGAGGTGCAGGGGCAGTACTCCGGCGCCCAGTCCGCCGTGGAGCTCTTCACCATCGGCGACACACGCCGGCTGTGGGTGCTCGCGGAAGCGTACGAGGTCGACCTGCCGCGCGTGCGCGAGGGCGATCCGGTCGAGGTGCAGATCGGGGCGGTGCCGGGGCGGCCGTTCCGCGGGACGATCGACTGGGTCTCGGACGTGCTCGACCCGCAGCTCCGCACGGCGAAGGTCCGCTGCGCGATCGACAACCGGGAGGGGCTCTTGCGGCCCGAGATGTACGAGGCGGTCACGGTGCGCGTCCCGGGCCGGAAGGTGATCGCCGTGCCGCGCCCCGCCGTGCTGCGGGTGGGCGACGACCGGATCGTCTTCGTGCGCAAGGGCGCGACCGCCGACGGCCGGATCGCGTTCGAGCGCCGGACGGTCTCCGCCGACGAGGGCCGCGCGGACGGGAAGGTGGCGGTGTGGAGCGGGCTGCGGGCCGGCGACCCCGTCGTCGTCGACGGCGCGATCCTCGTCCTCGGGGCGATGTGACGCGAGCGAGCGCATGATCCAGCGGGCCGTCCAGTTCGCCGTCCGCTACCGCGCGCCCGTGGCGCTCGTGGCCGCGCTCCTCGTCGCGGTCGGCCTCCTCGCGTTCCGGGAGCTGCCCATCGAGGCGTACCCGAACCCCGTGCCCCCGCTCGTCGAGGTGATCGTCCAGCCGCCGGGCTGGAGCGCCGAGGAGGTCGAGCGGTACGTGACGATCCCCGTGGAGCTCACGCTCTCCGGGATGCCCGGGCTCGATCACGTCCGCTCGCAGTCGCTCTACGGCCTCTCGGACGTGAAGTGCTACTTCCGCTGGGGCGTCGACTACGCCGGCGCCCGCCAGGAGGTCATCAACCGGCTCCAGTTCATCCAGCTCCCGCAGGGGCTCCAGGCCCAGCTCTCCCCCGCGAACGCCATCGGCGAGATCTACCGCTTCACGCTGCGCGGCAAGGGCTACTCGCTCCAGGACCTCAAGACCGCCGCGGACTGGGTCATGGAGAAGCAGCTCAAGCAGGTGCCCGGCGTGGCGGGCGTGACGGTCTTCGGCGGCGAGACCCGGCAGTACCAGGTCGAGGTCGATCCCGTGCGGCTGCGCGCGCGGGGCGTCTCGCTCCAGCAGCTCGCGCAGGCGATCGCGAACGCCAACCAGAACGTGGGGGGCCAGCGCATCACGCTCGGCGCGCAGGCGTACACCATCCGCGGCATCGGCGTGATCTCGTCGCTGCGGGACGTCGGAGACGTCGTCGTCGTCGAGAAGAGCGGCGTCCCCATCCGCGTGCGCGACGTGGCCGAGGTGCGCGTCGGGTCCGCGCCGCGCCTCGGCATCGTGGGGAAGGACTCCGACCCCGACGTCGTGCAGGGCGTCGTGCTCATGCGGTTCGGCGCGGAGACCGGCGCGACGCTCCGCGGTGTCTACCAGCGCATCGACGCGATCCGGCGGAACCGGCTGCTCCCGCCGGGCATGGAGATCGTCCCGTACTACGACCGCTCGACCCTCATCCAGCTCACCACGCGCACGGTGCTCGAGAACCTCCTCGTCGGCATGGTGCTCGTCACCATCGTCCTCGTCGGCTTCCTTGGGAGCGTCCGCGGCGCGCTCATCACCGCGGTGAACATCCCGCTCGCGCTCCTCGTCGCGTTCATCGGCATGGTGACCACCGGGACGAGCGCGAACCTCATCTCGCTCGGCGCGGTCGACTTCGGCATCGTGGTGCACTCGTCGGTGATCATGGTCGAGAACCTGTTCCGGCACCTGGGGCGGAACGGCCACGGGAGCATCTACGTGCGGCTGCGGGCGGCGGCCTCCGAGGTCGGCCGGCCCATGGCGTTCTCGACGCTCATCATCGGGGTGGCGTTCCTGCCGCTGTTCACGATGCGCGGGGTCTCGGGCGTCATCTTCGGGCCGATGGCGCTCACCTACGCGTTCGCCATCGCCGGCGCCATCGCGCTCGCGGTCACCCTCACGCCGGTCCTCGTCACCCGCTTCATCCCCGCGGAGGAGGAGGAGCGGGACACGCTCGCGATGCGCTGGCTGCACCGGGCGTACGATCCGCTCTTCGAGTGGAGCGTGCGCCGCCCGGTCCCCGTGGCGATCGGCGCGGCGGCGTTCATGCTGCTCGGCGTCGCGCTGTTCCCCTTCCTCCGCTCGGAGTACATGCCGAAGCTCGAGGAGGGGAACCTCTGGATCCGCGCGATCCTGCCGCGGTCCGTGGCGCTCGAGGAGTCCGCGAAGCTCGTGGGCCGGATGCGCGACGTCCTCCGCGGCCACGCGGAGGTCGTGCTCGTCGTCTCGCAGCTCGGCCGCCCGGACGACGGCACCGACGTCGCCGGCTTCAACAACATCGAGCTGTTCGCGCCGCTCCGGCCCTTCGGCGACTGGCCGCGAGGCCTCACGAAGGAGAAGCTCACCGAGCAGCTCGCCTCGGAGCTCGCGCGGGACTTCCCGGGCGTCGACTTCAACTTCTCGCAGTACCTCTCCGACAACGTCGAGGAGGCGCTCTCGGGCGTGAAGGGCGAGAACAGCGTCAAGGTGGTGGGCCCCGACCTCGCCCGGAACGAGGAGACGGCGAGCGCGATCGTGGACGTGATGGGCGGAGTCCGCGGGGTGAAGGACCTCGGCATGTTCAGCTCGATGGGCCAGCCCTCGATCCGCATCGTGCCGGACCGCGACCTCTCCGGGCGCTACGGGCTCAACACCGGCGACGTCGAGGCGGTGGTGGCGGCCGCGATCGGCGGCCAGGTGGTGACGCAGGTGTACGAGGGCGAGAAGAGCTTCGCGCTCACCGTGCGCTGGCTCGAGCCGTTCCGCTCCAGCGTCGACGCCATCCGCCGCATCGCGGTCTCGTCGCCGGACGGCAGCCAGATCCCGCTCGCGCAGATCGCGAGCATCACCGAGGAGGAGGCGCCCTCCGTCGTGTTCCGCGAGGACGGGTCGCGCTACACGCCGGTGAAGTTCTCGGTGCGCGGCCGCGATCTCGGCTCCACCATCGCGGACGCCACGCGGCAGATCGCCGACAAGGTCCGGCTGCCGCCCGAGACGCACCTCGAGTGGGCGGGCGAGATCAACGAGCTGCGCGAGGCCATGGGCCGGCTCGCGTGGGTGGTCCCGCTGTCGCTCCTGCTCGTCGCGTTCCTCGTGTACGGCGCCGTGAAGAACGGCCGCGACACCGCGGTGGTGCTGCTCTCCATCCCGATCGCCGTGACGGGAGGGATCCTCGCCCTGCTCGTGACGGGCGAGGCGTTCTCGGTCTCCGCCGCCATGGGCTTCGTCTCCATCTTCGGCGTGGCGGTGCAGGACGCGATCCTGATGGTCGCGTACGCGCAGCGGAAATGGGACGAGGGGCTCCTGCTCGGCGAGGGCGCGCTCGCCGCCGCCCGGCAGCGCTTCCGCGCGGGCCTCATGACGACGCTCCTCGCCACGCTCGGCCTCCTCCCCGCCGCGCTCTCGAGCGGGATCGGCTCGCAGGCGCAGAAGCCGCTCGCCATCGTGGTGATCGGCGGCTCGCTGGCGCTCGCCGTGCTCACGCGGATCGTGCAGCCGCCTCTGCTCGTGCTCGCGCACCGCCGGCGGTTCCGCGAGGCCGGGGCGGAGTGATCGAAGGCCGGCTACGCCATCTGCTCCATGAGCGCCTCGTCGATCTCGAAGTTCGCGTGCACGCTCTGCACGTCGTCGAGCTCCTCGAGCAGGTTCATGAGGCGGAGCATCGCGCGCGCCTTCTCCGGATCGTGGATCTTCACGGTCTCCTTCGGCACGAAGGTGATGCGCGACCCGCCGAGCCCGAGCTTGCGCTTCTCCAGCGCGACGACGACGCTGTGCAGGTCGTTCGGGTGCGTGCGCACCTCGAAGCCCTCGGTGCCGAGGCTCACGACGTCCTCGGCGCCCGCGTCGATGGCGGCCTCCGTGACGGCGTCCTCGCCCGGCCCGGCCTTCACGTCGACGACGCCCATGCGC
>DASSQM010000417.1:0-3348 GCA_035702465.1 Anaeromyxobacter sp.
CTCGCCATCGAGAACCTCGTCGCGCTCGCCGCCGCGGAGGTCCGCGAGTCGCGCCGCGCCCTGGCCTCGAACCTGCCGGCGGAGGCGGCCGCGCGAGCCCGGTTCGCGGTGGACCTCGCGCCCGGCTTCGCGGACGCGCACGTCGCGCTCGCGCGCGCGCTGCTCGCCGCCGAGCCGGCGAAGCCCGGCCCGGTGCTCGCCGCGCTGGGCGACGCCCTCGGCGCCGCCGTGCGCGATCCGCACTCGCTCCGCGCCTTCGAAGGCGACGTGGCGAGCGCCGGCTTCGCCGCGGTGTTCATCGGGGCGCTCGCGACGATCTTCCTGCTCGTCGTGCGGCGCATCCGGCTCTTCTTCCACGACTTCCACCACCTGCCCATCGTGCGCGGCACGGCGTTCGTGCAGTCGTCGTTCCTCGGCCTCGCGCTGCTCGCGCTGCCCGGGCTCCTCGGCCTCGGGCCGCTCTCGACGGCGTCCGTGGCGCTGCTCGCGACGTGGGCGTATCTCGGGCTCCGCGAGCGCGCCGTGGCGACCGCGGCGCTCCTCGCCGTGATCGCGCTCCCCTGGGCCGCGGGCGCGGTGGCGCGCAGCACCGCCTGGACCGGCAGCATCGCCGAGAGGATCGAGGAGGTGGAGCAGGGCGCCCCGACCGACGAGGAGGTCGAGGAGCTGGCGGCGCGGTGGACTGGCCCCGGCGCGCCGGCGCCGCTCTGGGCGGCCATCGGGCGGCACCACAAGCGCCGCGGCCACCTCGACGAGGCCCTGCGCTACTACGCGCTCGCGGCGGCCGCCGACGATCGCGCGCCCGAGCTCCAGGTGAACGTCGGGAACGTGCTCTTCCTGAAGGGCGATCTCGAGGGCGCGAAGGCGGCGTACCTCGCCGCCACCGATCGGGCCGGCTCCGACCTGGTCGTGCTCGGCGCGGCGCACTACGACCTGTCGAAGCTCTACCTGCGCACGTCGGACATGGAGAAGAGCGCGGCGGCCCGCGAGAAGGCGGAGCGCGAGGCGGGCGAGTTCCTGCGCCGCTTCGGCTCGGACGAGGACTTCTCCGCGAACCGGTACCTCGTGGACGTGCCGGTGCCCGAGGCGAAGCTCCGCCCGCTCGCCGCTTCCGACGGCACTCCGGAGGAGGTCGCCTCCTGGGTCCGCCGGCGCGTGGCGGGGAGCCTGCCGCGCGGGACGTGGCCGTGGGGCGGGCTCGCCGCGGTCGCCGCGCTGTGGGCGTTCGGCGCCGCCGCCGGCCGCCTGTCGCCGTCCGCGACGTGCGAGAAGTGCGGCCGGCCTGCCTGCAAGCGCTGCGACGGCGGGGCCGGCGCGCTCTGCGGACAGTGCGTGAACGTCTTCGAGCGCCGCGGCGTGGTCGACGCGCGCGACCGCGCGCGGAAGGAGGCCGCCGTCCGCAGGTACCGGCAGCTCGAGGTCCACGTCACGCGGATCCTCTCCATCGTGGCCGCCGGTGCCGGGCAGATCTGGCGCGGGGCGCCCGCGCGCGGCGCGCTCGTGCTCGTGGCGATCCTGTTCGCGGCGTTCCTCGTCTGGTTCTGGCGCGGGATCATGCCGCCGCCGCACCCGTCGCCGTACGCGCTCGCCGGCAAGATCGCGGTGGCGGCGCCGGTCGGCATCGCCGTCTGGATCTGGGCGATCCGCGACGCCTTCCGGCGCACGCAATAGGGGACCCGCACCGTGGCGCTCAAGGGGACGCTCAAGGACTTCGGGATCGCCGAGATCCTCCAGCTCATCGGGCAGCAGGCGAAGAGCGGCGTGCTCCACCTCGCCGCTCGCGACGACGAGATCCACATCGCCATCGCCGACGGCAACGTGGTCCGGGCGGAGTCGGCGGGCCGCCAGGCGCGCGAGCGGCTCGGCAGCATGCTCGTCCGGGCCGAGGTCATCACCAGCCAGGAGCTGGGCTACGCGCTGGAGATGCAGAAGAAGACGCTCCGGCGCCTCGGCGACATCCTCGTCGAGCTCGGGTTCGTCTCGAGGCAGGACCTGCGCGAGATGACCGCGCTGCAGACCACGGAGACCGTGTACCGGCTCTTCCACTGGAAGAGCGGGACCTACCAGTTCGAGCCGGGCGACGTGGAGTGGGACCCGGAGACCGTCACGCCGCTGCGCGCCGAGTCGGTGCTGATGGAGGGCTTCCGCCAGGTCGACGAGTGGCCCCTCATCCGCAAGAAGATCCCCTCGATGGCGATGACGTTCGAGCGGCTCCGGCCGCTCGAGCCCGAGCGCACGGGCGGCAAGAAGCTCGAGAAGAAGGACGCGGACGACGTCGACGCCGCGTTCGACGCGCTCGGCGACGGCCCCGCGCAGGAGAAGGGCGGCGAGTTCGCCTCGATCGGCCGCAACGAGCGGCGCGTGTACGAGCTGGCGCTCCCGGGCCGCACCGTCGAGAAGATCGTCGACCTCTCCCGCCTCGGCGAGTTCGAGACGTGCAAGTCGCTCCTCGCGCTCGTGAACCAGGAGCTCCTGAGGCCGCTCGCGCCCTCGCGGCGCGCGGCTGCGGCCGTCGGCGCGTACGCGCAGGACTGGCAGGGGCGGCTCAAGCGGGCCACGGCGCGGGTGCTCGCGACCCTCGCGATCGCCGCGGCGCTCGCGGGCATCGCGTACTGGGCCGACCGCCGCGGACTCGCCTTCGGCGGCCAGGGCGCCGCGCTCCGCGACAACGCCGCGCAGCGGTTCCTCGCTCGCTACCAGATGGAGCGGCTGCGGGGCGCGCTCGAGGTCTACCGGCTGGAGCGGGGGGAGTATCCCGACGCGCTCGGCGCGCTGGTGGACGCCGGCCTCGCGAGCCGCGGCGACCTGCGCTACCCGTGGAGCCAGGACTACCACTACAGGCGGAAGCCCGGCGGCCGGTTCGTGCTCCTGCCCCCCGTCGAGTGACCCCTCGCCCGGCGTGCCGGCCCGGCCGGGGCCGGTTATCGTCGGGGGTGGGAGGCAACCCGAGCCGAGGAGGCCCTTTGGCGCAGAGCGTGGCGGAACCGCTGAAGACGGCGAGGCTGGAGTTTCCGGACAACGACAAGGTCCGCGCGCTGTGCGGCGCGCACAACGAGAACCTGAAGTTGATGGAGAAGCGGCTCGGCGTGCAGCTCGGGCTGCGCGGCAGCCAGATCGTGGTCGCCGCCGCCGAGGAAGCCCGCGTCCGGCTCGCCGAGGGGCTCGTGAAGGAGCTCTACGACCTCGTGGCCGAGGGCTACCCGCTCTACCTCGAGGACGTCGATCAGGCGACGAAGCTCGCCGGCCAGGGCGTCGCGCTCAAGGACATCTTCGGCGACACCGTCTTCGTCTCGTCGCGCCACCGCGTCATCACGCCGAAGGGGCTCGCGCAGAAGCGCTACATCCAGG
>DASSQM010000418.1:0-15616 GCA_035702465.1 Anaeromyxobacter sp.
GACGTCGCGGCGACGATCTCTCGAAGGTGCGCCAGGACCTCGTCGCGCGGGACCGCGCCGTCGGGCAGCCCGCGGGAGAAGGCGTGCCCGCCGCTCGTCGTCGCCACCGCCAGGAACCCGAGCCGCTCGAGCGCGAGCGTCGTCCCGACGTCCCACGGGTTCGGCAGCACGAAGCAGCCGTTCTCGTGCAGCGCGCGGAACGCCCGCCGCTTCTCGCCGATGGAGGTCGGGGTCGGGGTCGGGGTCGGGGCCGAGGTCGCGGTCGGGGTCGGGGTCGAGGTCGAGGTCGAGGTCGCGGTCGAGGGCGAGGGCGCGGTCGGGTTCACCCCCACGTCGAGCACGAGCCTCGGCGGATCGTCGAGCGCGAACGTCTGCACCCCGTGCTCCCCGGGCAGCTCGAGCACCACCCGTACCGTGTCCGCGTCGTTCTGCGCCGCGCGCACGCGGTCGACCTGCGCGCCGGGCACGGTGCGGGCGCGGGCGGCGCCGTCGAGCGTGGCGGGCCGGAAGTCGAGCGCGATGCGCCGCGGCCGCTCCGGCGCGGCGGGCAGCTCGAGCTTCTGCCACCCGACCCAGTGCGAGAGGTACACCGCGACGCGCGTGTACTCGTCCGAGGACCACGTCCTCACCTCCGACACGTGCGCCCGCCCCTCGCCGCCGTCGCTGCCGAGCAGCATCGCGGGAGCGGCCTCGGTCAGGTCCGCCACCGCGGCCTCGAGCTGCGGATCCGGAGCGGCCTCCTCCTCCTGCGGCTCGGGCCTCGGCGCCTCCGGCTTCGGTGGCGCAGCGCGCCGGGTCCGCTCGCGGGCGGTCGCCGCCGGCGCGGGGCGCGGGGCGCCGCGGTCGTCGCCGGCCTCTCGCCGGATGGCCTTCGCGAGCGCCGGCGCGTCGCGGGATCCCAGCTTCGCGGCGCGCGCGGCGAGCCGGAGCGCCTCGTCGCGGTCCGCCTCGTCCGCCGACCAGCGGTAGAGGGCGTACCGCGCCCGCGCCGCCTCGAGCGTGGCCGCCTGCGCGTCCTTGCCGCGCGCCGACGCGAGGAGCCCGCGGATGGCCCGTTCCCAGTGGTGCCGGAAGCGCCGCCGATTCCGGTCGCGCATGAGCGCGCTCATCGTCGCCTTCGCCTCCGCGAGCGTCGGCGGGCGGGGGCGGGCCGCGCCCTTCGGTGGCGCGGTCGGCGTACTGCGGCGCGCGGCGGCGCGGCGCGGCGCGGCGGCCGCATCCTCCGGCAAGAGCAGCGCGACGGCGGCGAGCAGGGCGAGCGCGGAGCGGCGCATCGATCCTGCCACTGTCGAACACGTCGGGATCAGCGTCCATTTTTCCACCTCCGCCCACATCCTTCCGGATGCGGGCGCGCGGCCTCGGGCACGAGACGAGACTCGTTTGCAGTTCCGATCGAGCGACTTGTTACGCGAGGACCATGGAACGCGGCAGGGGGCCGCACGCGGCGCGTTGACACAGTTTTCTTCGAACGCGACGTGAATTTCGGGTAGAGTCGCCCGTCCCAATCACGGGCGGTATGGTCCGCCCCACCCAATCAGGAGCTGTTCCGTGACCAAGACCTTCGCCGCGCTGTTCGCCGCCGTCGCCGTCGCCTTCGCCGGGGTCGCCGTGGCCGCGACTCCCCCGGCCGGCCCGATCACCCTGCCCGCCAAGCCGGGCAACGTGACGTTCGATCACGCGAAGCACAAGGCCGCGAAGTGCACCGTCTGCCACGCGTCCGACGAGGGCGGTCCGATCCAGGGCTTCAACAAGACCGTGAACAAGGACGCGGCGCACGGCAAGTGCCACGAGTGCCACAAGAAGGAGGGCAAGGGCCCGCAGAAGTGCGCCGATTGCCACAAGAAGGCGTAGCGCCCTACCCGCACATCGAGCAGTGACGCCGCGGGGCCGGGAGACCGGCCCCGCTGCTTTTTCCGCGCGCGCCGCTCCGCCGCGCGCCCTCATGACGCACGCTCCGGAGTCGCATCGAGCGGTACTCTCCGCGCGCCACGAGGGGGAATGAACCCGCCTCGATGTCCTCGAGGGAGCCACACGACATGAAGAAGAAGCTCGCCACTCTTTTCGCCGCCGCCTTCGTCGCGGTCGCCACGAACGCGGTCGCCGCCGTCCCGAACGCCCCGATCACGCTCCCCGCGAAGACGGGCGCCGTGACCTTCAAGCACGACACGCACAAGGCGATGAAGTGCACGCAATGCCACGCCGACGAGAAGGGCGGGAAGATCGAGGGCCTCGCGAACAAGGACAAGGCCCACGCGACCTGCCACGAGTGCCACAAGAAGGAGGCGAAGGGCCCGCAGAAGTGCGGCGATTGCCACAAGAAGGGCTAGCCGCAGCCTTCAGCCACCAGCCTCGGGCGACCGGGCTTCAGGCTTCAGGGACGCGCCACCGCGGCGGCGCCCTGGCAGCCTGGAGCCCGTCGTCTTTGCCGAGGGGCTGAAGCCCGTGGGCTGGAAGCTGCTCCTCACCCGCCGAGCTTCTTCCTCCACCCCGCGAGCAGGTTCAGCGCGTCGAGCGGGCGCAGCCCGTCGACGTCGAGCCCGCGCAGCGCCTTGGCGATCTCCGCCGCGGCGGGATCGGCCGCAGCCCCGAACAGGCCGAGCTGCGCCGTGGGATCCGCGCGGCGCCGCTTGCCGCGCGCGAGCGCCGCGTGGCCCGCGTCGTCGACCTCCATCGCCTCCAGGTTCCGCAGGATCTCTCTCGCGCGCGCGAGCACCTCCGGAGGAAGGCCGGCGAGCTTCGCCACCTCGATGCCGTAGCTCCGCGACGCGCCGCCCTGCACGAGCTTGCGCAGGAACACCACCCGATCGCCGACCTCGCGCACGGCGACGGTGAGGTTCCGCACCGCCGGCCGCTCGCGCGCGAGGTCCTGCAGCTCGTGGTAGTGCGTCGCGAAGAGCGTGCGGCACCCGACCACGTCGTGCAGGTGCTCCGCGACCGCCCAGGCGATCGAGACCCCGTCGAACGTGGACGTCCCGCGGCCGATCTCGTCCAGCACCACGAGCGAGCGGCGGGTGGCGTTGTTCAGGATGGCGGCGGTCTCCGTCATCTCGACCATGAACGTCGAGCGGCCGCGCGCGAGGTCGTCGGACGCGCCCACGCGCGTGAAGATGCGGTCCACGACGCCCACGCGGGCGCGCCGCGCCGGGACGAAGCTCCCCATCTGCGCGAGCAGCGCCACGAGCGCGGCCTGGCGCATGACCGTGCTCTTCCCGGCCATGTTCGGCCCGGTGACGACCAGCAACGAGCCGTGCTGCTCGCACTCCGGTGCGCCGCGCGAGGCGACGCGGACGTCGTTCGGCACGAACGCCGCCGGGCCGTCCGGGAGCACCGCCTCGACGACGGGGTGGCGGCCGTCCTCGATCTCGAGCGCCTCCGACCCGTCGACGGCGGGCCGCGCGTAGCCGCGCTCGGCCGCGACGCGCGCGAGCGAGAGGAGCGCGTCGGCGGTGGCGACCGCCTCCGCGGCGGTCCGGATGCGCGGCGCGGCCTCGGCCACGCGCGCCCGCAGCGCCTCGAACAGCTTCTGCTCGAGCGCGAAGCGGCGCTCCTCCGCGGTGAGGACCTTCTCCTCGAACGCCTTCAGGTCCGGCGTGACGAAGCGCTCTCCGCCGACCGTGGTCTGCCGACGCTCGTACTCCTTCGGCACGAGGTGCAGGTTCGGCTTGGTGACCTCGATGTAGTAGCCGAACACCTTGTTGAAGCGGACCTTGAGCGAGCCGATGCCGGTGCGCTCCCGCTCCTTCGCCTCCATCGCGGCGATGACGCCCTTGCCGTCCTCCGCGATGGCGACGATCTCGTCGAGCTCGCGCGCGTGGCCGCGCCGGATGAGGCCGCCCTCGGCGAGCGAGGCCGGGGGCTCCTCCGCCACCGCTCCGTCGAGGTGCGCCGCGAGATCGTCGAGCCCGCGAACGCGCCCGGAGGCGCCGCGGAGGAGCGAGGCGGTGCGGGCCCCGAGCAGCTCCGCGAGCGCGGGCAGCGCGAGGAGCGCGTTCGCCAGCGCGCGGAGGTCGCGCGCGTTCCCCTGCCCGAGCACGAGCCGCGACAGGAGCCGCTCCGCGTCCGCGACGGGCCGGAGCGCCGCCGCGAGGTCCTCGCGCGCCACCGACGAGCCGACGAGCTCCTCGACCGCGTCGAGCCGTGCGCGGATCGCGTCGAGGTCCGTGAGCGGGTACCGGAGCCACTCCGCGAGTCGGCGCCCGCCGGCCGCCGTGACGGTGCGATCGAGGAGCGCGAGCAGCGTTCCCTTCCGGCGGCCGCCGGAGAGCGTCCGCTCGAGCTCGAGGTTCGTGCGGGTCGCCTCGTCGAGGAGGAGGGCGTCCTCCGTGGCGAGCCGCGCCAGGCGATCGACGTGCCGGGGGGAAGCGCGCTGCGTCTCCGCGAGGTACGCGAGCGCGGCGGCCGCCGCGGCGAGCCCGAGCGGCAGCCCGGCGACCCCGTAGCCGTCGAGCGCCGCCACCGCGAGGTGGCGCCGGAGCTTGTCGTCGGCTCGCTCGAAGTCCGCGTCGGGGCGGCGCGTGGCCGGCGCGCCGACGGCGCGCGCGACGGCGTCGACGCGCTCCCCCGGCCCGCCCGACGGCAGGAGCAGCTCGCGGACGCCGGCGCGCCGCAGCTCGTCCACGAGCCGCGCGTCGTCCGGAACCTCGCCGAGGCGCAGCTCGCCGGTGGACGCGTCCAGGAGCGCGATCCCCGCGCCGCGCTCGCCGAACGATGCGGCACCCACGTAGCTCGCCTCGCGCGGCTCGAGCGCCGCGTCGTCGAGCACCATGCCCGGCGTGACGACGCGCGTGACCTCGCGGCGGAAGATGGGGGAGCGCTGCTTGCGATCGCCGCCCTCGCCCTCGGCGGGCGCCGCCGGCTCCTCGATCTGATCGCAGATCGCGACCTTGAAGCCCTTCTCGAGGAGCTTCGCGACGTAGCCGCGCGCCGCGTGGTACGGCACGCCGCACATCGGCACGCGGTCGTCGCCCTTCGCGCGCGAGGTGAGCGTGATCTGGAGGGCCTCGGACGCGGTGAGCGCGTCCTCGAAGAACATCTCGTAGAAGTCGCCGAGGCGGAAGAAGAGGATCGCGTCCGGGTACCTCGCCTTGGTCTCGAGGTACTGCCGCATCATCGGGGTGGCGGGCTGGGCGATCTCGGCCACGTCGAGTCCGGTCCCCGCTCGCCCGCGGACGCGCGCGAGGGGAGACGCGGTTCTATCACGGGGCGCCGCCATCCGCGTGGCGACCCCTGGATCCCGGTGCTACAGTCCGGCGGGGCCCATGCTCGAGCGCGCGTTCCAGGATCTGAACCGCCTGCGGCAGATCGCGGCGGCGGTGGCGAGGCACGGGTTCGGCGCGTACCTCGCCCGCACGCGCCTCAAGGACGCGCTCCCGCGGGAGGCCGCGGTCGCGGAGGGCGAGCCGCTCCCCGAGCCGAACCGCGAGACGGCGCGCCGCTTCCGCCAGCTCCTCGCGGAGCTCGGGCCGACGTTCACGAAGCTCGGCCAGCTCCTCTCCACCCGCCCGGACGTGCTGCCGGCCCACTGGGTCGAGGAGCTCGAGTCGCTGCAGGACGACTGCTCGCCGCTCCCCATCGCGGAGATCCGGCGCGAGATCGAGCGCGGCCTGGGGCGCCCCGTCGAGGAGCTCTTCGCACGGCTCGAGGACAAGCCGCTCGCGAGCGCGTCGATCGCGCAGGTGCACGTGGCGCAGACGCACGACGGCGCGCGCGTGGTCGTGAAGGTGCAGCGCCCGGACATCCGCGCGCGCATCGAATCCGATCTCGCCCTCCTCTACTACCTCGCGAAGCTCCTCGAGGCGGTCATCGAGGAGACCGGCATCCACACGCCGACCGGCATCATCGAGGAGTTCGACCGCACGGTGCACGAGGAGCTCGACTTCGGGAACGAGGCCCGGAACGTCAAGGAGATGGGCGAGGCGGCGCGCGGGCGCGAGTTCCTCGTCATCCCGGGCGTCCACGACGAGCTGTCGACCGCCACCGTCCTGACGCTCGACTACGTCGAGGGGACGAAGGTCTCGGAGGTCACGGAGAGCGCCGGGTTCGACCTCGAAAAGGTGGCCCGGAACATCATCGAGGCCGCGTTCCGGCAGCTGTTCGAGGACGGCGTCTTCCACGGCGATCCCCACCCGGGGAACATCCTCGTCCTGCCGGGGAACCGCATCGCGCTCCTCGACTTCGGCCTCATCGGCCGGCTCACGCGCGCGCAGCGCGAGGCGCTCGTCACGCTCATCGTCGCGGTGGCCTTGCGCGATCCGGACTCCGTCGCGCGCATCCTGAACCGCATCGGCGTACCCGAGGAGCACACGCCGATCACCGAGTTCAAGGGCGACATCCACCGCATTCTCGAGCGCTACCTCGGCCTCAAGCTCGACGAGATCCGGTCCGCCACGCTCCTGCGCGACCTCCTCGATCTCGCGGTGCGCCACCGCATCCGCATCCCGAAGGAGTACGCGGTCCTCGCGAAGGCGTCGATCACGGTCGAGGGGATCATCCGGAGGCTCTACCCGAAGCTCGACATCCTCGAGATCGGGCTGCCGTACGCGAAGGAGCTGCTCCTCCAGCGCTTCAACCCCGGCGACGCGTCGTCGACGCTCATGAAGTCGCTCCTCAAGATCCAGGGGCTCGCCGAGGACGTCCCGTCGCAGCTCACGCAGATCCTGGTCGACCTCGAGGGCGGCAAGTTCCGCGTCAACGTGCACTCCGAGGACGTGGAGCGCGTGGGCGGCCACGTGCGGGCCATCGGCGTGATGCTGTTCCTCGGCCTCGTGGCCGCCGGGCTCACCGGCGGCGGCGTGGTCGCGCTCGCGCTCGGGCCGCGCCCGCTCCTCGGCGCCCTCGCGCTGGGGGCGGCCGCGCTCGTCTGCGCGGGCGCGCTCGCCTACCACGTCGCGACGCTGCGGATCCGCAAGATCTCGCTGCGGCGGTGGCTGGCGGGGCCGAGGTCCGGCTAGTCCGGGTCGCTCCCCCCGCACGCGAGCGCGGCGATCGTGGCGAGCCACCAGACGTCGACGGCCGCGGCGGCGAGCGCCGCGAGCCCGCCGACCATCAGGTTGGGGCCGACGAGGACGGCGCGCGGGACCCCCTGCGCGAAGCCCAGCACGACACCGCCGACGCCCTCGACCGAGAGCGGCGCGAGGACGCCGGCGAGCCCGAACGCGAGGGCGGCGAGGACGAGGCTCGCCGGGCGCGCCAGGAGCCGCCGGGCCGCGCCGGCGAACGCGCGGGCGGGCCCCTCGCCGCCGATGGCGGCGCGCGCGACGGCCGCGTCCGAGGCGGCGCTCGCGAGGAGGGGCGCCGCGGCGGCGAGGACGAGCGCGAGGGCGCACGCCGCCGCGACGGCCGGGCCTGCGGCTCCCCGCGGCAGCCGGGCCGCTGCCTCGACCGCAGCGACCGCGAGCGTCACGGAGAACCCGAAGGCCCCCGCCTCCGCGGCGAGGCCGAGCAGCGCCGTCGCGAGGACGCGCGGCGTGCCGTACGCGACGCCGGCGGCGAAGCGCGGCGCCCGCGGAGCGCCCGACAGGGCGAGGCCGAGCGCGGGGAGCGCGCCCGCGACCCACGCGACCCGCAACGCGCCCGAGAGGAGCACCCCCGCGAGCGCGAGCCCCGCCGCGGCCGCCTGGACGCGGGGCGACGCGAGCGCGAGGAGCGCCCCGCGGGCGGCCGAGGTGGGATCGAAGGGCGACGCGCGGAGCGCGGCGAGGACGGCGCGGACCACGGCGGCCGCGAGGACGGCGAGCGCGGGCCACAGCGCGAGCCGCCGCGCGACGCCCACCACCGCGCCGATCGGCACGAGCCACGCCTCGTGTGCGGCGGCGCGGAACGCCTGTCCGGCGGCGGACGCGAAGGTCGGCGGCACGGCGCGACGGTAGCGGCCGAGCGGCTTCTTGCCTTCTGAACACAGGGACAGTATACCGATGTTCAGGAGGCGTCCATGGACGGACTCACCGATCGGCAGCTCGAGGTGCTCCGCTTCATCGCCCGCCAGATCGAGGACGCGGGCTACCCGCCGACGATCCGCGAGATCGGCGAGGCGCTCGACATCCGCTCGACGAACGGCGTGAACGACCACCTGAAGGCGCTCGAGCGCAAGGGCTTCCTCTCGCGCGACCCGGTGAAGTCCCGCGCGCTCATCCCCACCGACCAGGCCCGCGAGACGCTCGGCGTCGTTCGACAGGCCCACCACGAGCGGGGAGACGGCGCTCCGCCGCGCTCGAACGTCATCCCGTTCGCGAAGGGCGCGCCGAGGGCGAGCGCGCGCCTCGTCGAGGTCCCCATCGTCGGCCGCGTCGCCGCCGGCCAGCCCATCCTCGCGCAGGAGCGGATCGAGGACACCGTGCAGGTGGACGCGTTCCTGCTCGGCACGAACAAGAAGGTCTACGGACTGCGCGTGCAGGGCGACTCGATGATCGGCGACGGCATCCTCCCCGGCGACTACGTCTTCGTGAAGAAGCAGCTCCACGCCGAGGACGGCGAGATCGTCGTCGCGATGATCGACGACGAGGCGACCGTGAAGCGCGTCTACTTCGAGGGCGACCGCGTGCGCTTCCAGCCGTCGAACCCGCGCATGGCGCCCATCTACGTGCGCGACTCGGACTTCCGCTCGACGATGATCCTGGGCGTCGTGGTCGGCGTCTACCGCAAGCTCGCCTGACTGCCGAGCGGGCGCCGAGCTCCCTGCGCGCCCTCATGAAGGGCCACGGCCCGCTGCGCCGGCCGACCTATCTTGCCCCACAGGTCCCCACCGGACTCGACGGAATGCGGGAGGGAACGACGATGGGGAAGTCGAACGCCCGGCTCGACGCCGCGCGCAAGTCGTACCGGGAAGCGCTCGAGGCGGCTCGCAAGAGCCCTACTCCCGAGGCATGGTCGCGGCTCCTCGCGGCGGGGAAGGAGCTCTCCGCAGCGGAGGACCCACGCCCGCGCAGCCGCCGCGGCCGTCGCGCGGCGCCGCCGCCGGCGCCGGAGCTCGTGGAGACGATGGAGCCCGGAGGGGAACCCGAGGCTGAGCCGGTCGAGGGGCTCGACTGAGCTCCCTGAGCGGGGACGGTCGCTCCGTCCGTCCCCGCGCGTTGCACCGCGCGTGACGGGCCGACAGGCCCGGCGCGCCGGTCGCAGCTCCCCTGCTCAAGAAGAACGGGTCTTCGCCTGCCGGACGTAGCGATCGAGATCCTCGCGATCGATCAGCGACAGGATCTCGATGGTGTTCTGCCTCTCCCCTCTCCGGTACAGCAGCCGAACATCGGTCGCCACCCGGACCCGGTAGTACCCCGGCAGCCCCTCCAGCGGCAGCGCCCGAAGCGACGGGTGCCGATGATCCTGCGCGAGCAGGTTCGCCTGCTTGAACGCGGCGCGCTGGATGCGGCGGTCCCAGCCCTCGAGCGAGTCGTAGAACTCGCGCGTGTAGACGGGCATGAACCAGGTCGCGGGCGCCTCCTCGGGCTCGTCGGCCGCCTCGACCGGCGCGGCGGCGGGCGGCGCGGGGCGCTCCGCGGCGGCGCGCGATCGGACCGCGCCGAGGTCGGCCTCGAGCGCGCGGGCGCGCTCCTCCTGCCGGGCGAGCCGCGCCTCCGCGGCCGCGAGCTTCCCCTCCAGATCCTTCGCCGCGGCGCGCGCGCGCTGCGCCTCGGCCGCGGCGTCGGTGGCCTGCGCCTCCGCGAGGCGCGCCTCGGCGCGATCCCGCGCCGCCAGCGCCGCCTCCGCCGCCTCGCGCGCCCGGGCGGCCTCCTCGACCGCCTGCGCCTCGCGGGCCCGCGCGTCCTTGAGCCACTGCTGGAGCTTCTCGCGCTGCTCCTCCCCCTTCTTCCGGGCGGACGCGAGGCGCGCCTCGCCCTCGGCGCGCTCCTTCTCCAGCTCGCGCTCGCGGACCTCGAGCTTCGCCTCGAGCTCCTTCACGCGCTCCGCATCGGGTTTCTTCTCGCGGGGCTTCGCGCCCCCCGGCGCGGGCCCGTAGTACTGCTTCACGAGCCGCTCCAGCGACGGGGTCGCCCGGCCGCGCACCTCGGGATCCGGGTCGGCGAGCACGCGCCACAGCGCGAACGTGAGCCCGTGGTCGGAGGTGCCGACGGCGAGGAGGTCGTCCGCGCCGGGCGGATCGAGCGGCACGTCCGGGAGCGGCATCCCGCCGAACGCGGCGCGGAGCTTCTCGAGCACGCGGGCGCGCGTCGCCGGCGCGGCGCGGATCTCGTCGGCGAGCACGTCGCACGTCTCGACGTCCGAGAGCGCCTCGGTGCGGAAGCCGGGCACGGAGAGCCCGAGCTCCTTCACGATGGCGCGCGTCTCCTCGGGCAGGAGCGCCACGTAGAGCAGGACGGAGAGGGCGTCGCGCGAGAGCTCGTGCAGCGGCGCGTCGCCCTTCGGGTCCGGCAGGGCGCGCGCCGCGGCGGGCGCGGCGGCCGCGGCCTTCTTCCGCGACGTCTTCCTCGCGCCGGCCACCGCGCTACCGGGTGCGGGGCGCCTCGCGGACCTCGGCCTGGAACGTCGCGCCCGGTGGGAGCTTCCACGCCTCGGGTACCGCGAGGTCCATCTGGAACGACGCGGACCGCGCGGCGCCGCTCGGGTTGCGCACGTCGAGCGCCACCTCGAGCTTCGCCTTCGCCGCCTCGCGCGGGAACGGCTCCACCCACCACGTGCCGAACAGGACGCCCGGCGGGAAGTCGTCCGCGAACCGCTCGGGATCGGAGAGCTTCTGGTAGGGCTCGCCCGCGCCGCTCATCTCGCCGTAGAGCTTCCCGGAGCCGTCGAGGAACGAGAACGCGATCCGCTTGAAGGCGACCGGAACCACGCTGCGCGTGACCGAGCGATCGCCGCCGCGCTCGCGCTCGAGGTAGCGCGGCGCTCCCCACAGCGCGAACTCGACGCGGAGGCCGGGCGCGCCGTCCGGGCCCTTCCCCGGCTCGACCTTCACGAGGTCGAGGCGCATGTCCTCCGCCGCTCCGGACGCGAGCGCGGCGTACGAGCCCTCGCGCAGCGTCGCGAGGCGCGCGTCGGCGTACTTCTGGAAGTCCTCGAGCTGCTCGCGCTGCTCCTTCTTGAGCTTGCCCTGCTGCTCCGCCGCGGCGGCGTCGACGCCGCTCGGGCGCGCCGGCTCGGAGGGGTGGCGGTTGCGGATCGCCTGCAGCTCGCCGAAGTACCAGCGCGAGAGCGCGACCACCTCCGCCTGCCACTCCGGCAGTCGATCGGGCGGGAGCGCCTTCGCGACCTGCGCGCGCTCGCCGAAGTCGCGCTTCAGCCGCGCGCGCTCCAGGCGCGCCTCGGCGGCGTCCTGCCGCGAGCGCATGGTGGAGACGAGCAGGACGGCGACGAGGACGGCAAGCCCGACGGGGAGGGCCACCGCGAGGAGCTTCTTCATGGGGACACTTTACTCCGTGCCGGCGACGAGCGCCTCGACGCCGCGCACACCCGAGCGGTCGATCTCGTACACGTACGCCCGCGCGCGGCGCACCGGCTCGTCCGCGACGCGCGAGCCGGAGCCGGCGCACAGCACGGGCGTGGGGCCCGAGACGCCCGGGAGGTCCACGCGGAACGCGGTGTGCCGGTGGCCGTGCAGCACCGCCGCGACCGGCAGCTCGGCGACGAGCCTCACCACCTGGTCCGCGTCGGCGAGCGGCATGCGCGCCACGCGGGCGTCGGAGTCGACGCGCTCGGGCGGCAGCACCACGTGGTGGTGGAAGGCGAGGAGCACCGCGCGGCCCTGCTTCGCGTGATCGCGAACGAGCTCGCGCGCGGCGCGCAGCTGCTCGGAGCCGAGCCGCCCCGGCGTCGTCCACGGGTCCTCTCCGAAGCGCGCGGTGTCGAGGGCGACGAGCACGGCCTCGTCCCCGAGCGGCACGACGACCGGGTAGCTGGGGGCCGCCCTGCGCATCCCCTTCCCGTCGGGCCCGACGGCGCGCAGGAACCGGCCGGTCTCCACCGACTCCTCGGTCCACACGTCGTGGTTGCCCGGCACCACCGTGAGCTTCCGCGCGTCGGCGAACGGGCGGAGCAGGTCGGCGGCGCGCTCGAACTCGCGCGGCTCGCCCGAGAACGTGAGATCGCCCGTCACGACGACGTGATCGACGTTCACCTCGCGGAGCGCGTCGAGGAGACCCTTCGCGAGCTTCGCGGAGTGGCGCTCGCAGTCCCTGGCGGTGAAGCCGTTCCGCGGATAGCGGCTGCGGTCGGCGACGTGCAGGTCGCTGATGTGTCCGAGGCGGACGATGCGCTCTCCCGTGCCGCGAAGGCCGGGGCGATGCTATCGACCCGCCCCGGCCGCGTCAAACGAACGGAGCGGCTCCCGTCTCGGCCGGCTGGACCGCCGGAGCGGGCAAGGCGAGGCGCAGGCGCCAGCTCCGGCCGGCCGCTCCGGCTTCCTCCGCGAGCGCGCCGTGCGGGGCGAGCAGCGCGCGCACGATCTCGACCGTGTCCGCCGGCGGAGCGCCCGCGGCGACGAGCTCCACGGCGGGCTCCGGCGCCGCGCAGGCGGCGACCACCACCTCCTCGCCGGGGAGCGCCGCCGCGAGCGCGCGCAGCGCCTCGCGCAGCGCGGAGCGGAGCGCCCGGTCGTCCGCCAGCGCGCGCGCCGGACCGGCCTCGGCGCGGGCCCGCACGCCCGGCGCCCGCACCGCGCGCGCCACGTCCTCGACGAGCGCGGCGAGGTCGAGCGCGTGGCGCGCGCCCGGGCGGGCGGCGCTCGCGAGCGCGGCGAGGCGGTGCTCCGCGTCCGCGAGGGCTTCCTCGAGCGCGGCGAGCGCCGCGTCGGCGCGCGCTCCGAGCGGCGGGGCCGAGAGCCGCAGGAGCGAGGCCGCCCGCCCGGCACGCCCGAGCGGCTCCCGCACGGCGGCGCTGGCCGCGGCCGACGGAACCGAGGGAGGCCCTCGCTCCGGCGGAGGCGGCGCGGCGCCGGCGTGCGGCGCGCGCCGCGGGAGCGGAGGCGGTCGCGCCGGCGGCTCGGCGCGCAGCACCACCACGTCGGCGTCGGGGCCGACGCGCAGGAGCGCCGCCCGCGCGCGTCGCGGGCCGCTGCGGGCGGCGATCGAGACGAGCGCGGTGGCCGGCCCGCGCGAGAGCCCGCGCGCGACCGTGGGCAGGTCGGGCCCGAGCGCGGAGAGCGGCTTCCCGAGCAGGTCCGCGAGGGGGGCGCCCGCCAGCACCGACGCCGCCGCGTTCGCGCGCACGATCCGCCCCGCCGCGTCGAGGACGAGGACCGCGTCGCCGAAGGGCCCCGGCACGGCCTCGAGGAGCCGCTCGATCTCGCGTGGCATCCCCCGAGGGCGGCGCCGGCGGCGCGCGCGCAGCACGAGCGCGATCGCGAAGGCGCCGAGGAGCACACCCGCCGGGAGCAGGAGCTCGACGGCACGCACGGGCCGCAAGGTGCCCACGCACTTGCCACGGCGGAAGCCGGTCTTATTGGAAGGGCATGCCTCGCAAGGCCTGGTCCCCGGCAGACGGTCCCGGAGTGGCGCCGCAGCAGGTCCCGCACCGGAGCGGTCACGTGTCCGGCGGCGGCGACGACGACCGCCGCGCGGGCCTCTGGGCGCCCTCCGAAGGTCCGGTGCGGAGCGATCCCGGGGGACCGGGCGGCGAGCCGGACGGCAAGACGATCTCGAAGCCGGGCCGTACTGCGCTCAACGAGGACTAGCCGGGGCTCGACATCCGGCCGAGGCGCTCTCGCGAAGCGAAACGTGCCCGGCCGCTCCTGCGGGCTGCGCAGTCGCAGGCGCGAAGGACGAGGAATGCGGGGCGCGCCCTGTCCGGGCCGCGGACCTCCGCCGCAGCTCGACGTGCCCCAAAGCGCCCGGCGGGCGGCTTGGAATTTATTGATATGCTCGCCCTGCACGGGTATCCCAGGACGACGGAGGAGACGGCGATGTCCGAGAAGGAAAAGAAGGGCGCAGCCGGAGCGCAGGTGGCCCCCGCCATGGGCCCGCCGGCCCTCATCGCGAAGGAGGACATCCCGGCGGTCCTGCCGATCCTCCCGCTTCGCAACTCGGTGTTCTTCCCCGGGGGTGTGCTCCCCCTCGCGGTCGGCCGCCAGAAGACCATCGCGCTCATCAAGGACGCCGTCCGCGACGAGCAGGTGATCGGCGTCGTGACCCAGCGGCGCGCGGAGGAGGAGGATCCGGGGGCGGCCGATCTCTACACGGTCGGGACCGTCGCACGTGTCGTGAAGCTGCTGAAGATGGGCGAGGACAACTACTCGCTCGTCGTGCAGGGCCTCGCGCGCTTCAAGGTGCTCGAGCTCGTGCAGGAGACGCCCTACCTCAAGGCGCGGGTGGACCCCGTCGAGGACAAGACCTCCGTCGAGGAGGTCGAGGTGGAGGCGCTCGCCATCAACCTCAAGAAGCTCGCCCGCGAGGTGATCGAGCTCATGCCCGAGCTCCCCGCCGCGGCGACGGAGCTCGTCGAATCCATCACCCACCCGGGCCACCTCGCCGACCTCATCGCGGCGAACGTGGACGTGCCCATCGAGGAGAAGCAGCAGGTCCTCGAGACGGTGGACCTCAAGGCGCGGATGAAGCTCGTCCTCGAGCTGCTCAACCGCAAGCGCGAGATCCTGAAGCTCTCGAACAAGATCGACTCCGCCGTGAAGGGCGAGATGTCGAAGACGCAGCGCGAGTACTACCTGCGCCAGCAGCTCAAGGCCATCAAGGAGGAGCTGGGCGAGCTCGGCGAGGAGGAGGAGGAGCTCGACGAGCTGGCGGAGCGGCTCAAGAAGGCGGGCCTTCCGCCCGAGGTCGACAAGGTCGCGCAGAAGGAGCTGAACCGCCTGAAGTCCATCCCCACGGCGAGCTCCGAGTACACGGTCGCGCGCACCTACCTCGACTGGATCGCGGACCTCCCCTGGGCGAAGAAGACGGACGACAACCTCGACATCGAGAACGCGCGCCAGATCCTCGACACCGACCACTACGGCCTCGACAAGATCAAGAAGCGCATCCTCGAGTACCTGGCCGTCCGCAAGCTCAAGAACGACATGCGCGGCCCGATCCTCTGCTTCGTCGGCCCGCCCGGCGTCGGCAAGACGTCGCTCGGCCAGTCGATCGCGCGCGCCACGGGCCGCAAGTTCGTTCGCCTCTCCCTCGGCGGGGTCCGCGACGAGGCGGAGATCCGCGGGCACCGGCGCACGTACGTCGGCGCCCTCCCCGGCCGCATCATCCAGTCGATGAAGAAGGCCGCGACGGTGAACCCGGTGATGATGCTCGACGAGATCGACAAGCTCGGGGCCGACTTCCGGGGCGATCCGTCGGCGGCGCTCCTCGAGGTGCTCGATCCGGAGCAGAACTTCAGCTTCTCGGATCACTACCTCGACCTGCCCTACGACCTCTCCAAGGTGATGTTCATCGGGACGGCCAACCTGCTCGATCCGGTCCCCGGACCGCTCCGCGACCGCATGGAGATCCTCGAGCTGCCCGGCTACACCTTCGAGGAGAAGGTCCACATCGCGCAGAACCACCTCATCCCGAAGCAGCTCAGGGAGCACGGGCTCTCGCCCGACGCGATCAGCTTCCCCGAGAAGGCGCTCATCAAGCTCATCATGGCGTACACGCGCGAGGCGGGCGTCCGCAACCTCGAGCGCCGCATCGCCGACTGCTGCCGCGCCGTCGCGGTGGAGGTGGCGAGCGGCAAGATCGCGCCCGGC
>DASSQM010000419.1:0-3720 GCA_035702465.1 Anaeromyxobacter sp.
CGCCGCGATCTCGAGCGCGAGTCCGCCGCGGTTCGCGTGCGTCAGCGCGATCACCTCCACGCCGGCCATGCCCTTCGCCTCCTCGATGAACCCGCCGCCCGCGCGCGCGACGCTGCCGAGCACCGGCACGGGGCCGGAGAGCGCGCGGCGCGCCGCGCGGACGAACGCGGGCGAGAGGCACTCCATCTTGCCGATCACGTCGACGACGACGAGGTCGACGCCCGCGCGCGGCCCGGTGACGAGGATGCGGGGCGGCGCGCCGTCGGCGGGCGCCGGTCAGGCCCTCCACTCGCGGAACGCGTTCGGCGCGTCCTTCACGAATGGTGGATGCTTCGGGGCCCACCTCACCTCGACGCCGCGCGCGCTCACGACCACCTGGTCCATCGCGAGCGCGTCCGCCATCGGCCCCATGGTCTTGCGCGCCTCCTCCACGGGGATGGCGCGGACGGCACCGCCCTTCCCCGCGGCTTGGCTCACCGCAGCCGCGGCCTCGGCGACCGTCGGCGACGCGCTGTCCACGCCGTGGAAGATCCCCCGTGCGCGATTCTCGACGACGAGCCGGTAGAGCTCCGCGAGGTCCGTGCGGTGGACGAAGGCCCAGTGCTGGTCACCGGTGCCGACGAACGCGGCGCGGCCCTCCTGGACCGCGGACTGGTACCAGGAGGCGAGGAGCCCGCGCTTCTCGCCGAAGACGATGCCGGGGCGGATGACGGCGGTCGCGGTCTGCCCCGACGCAGCGTCGAGCACGCGCCGCTCGTGGCCGGGCCGCCAGGCGACGGCGTCGGGAGGCCGGGTGGGGCTCGCCTCGGTCGCCGGCGTTCGCGTGCTCCCGAGCACCCAGACCCCCGACGTGTACACGACCGTGAACGGCCGGCCGGCGAGGCGGGCGGCGTCGAGCATCGCATCGACCGCCTCCGCGTCCGCCGGCGGCCCGAGCCCGTAGTCCATCGCGGCGTGCACGACCGCGTCGTGCTCGGCGATCTTCGCCGCGAGCGGGCGGAGCTGGCCGAGCGCGCCGCGGACCGGCGTCGCCTTGAGCACCTTCAGCGCCCGGTCGCGGTCCTCCGACCGCGATAGCGAAGAGACCTCGTGCCCCGCGCGGACGAGCGCCTGCACGATGGCGCTGCCCACATACCCCGTTCCGCCGGTGACGAATACCTTCATGGCCGCCGACCTCCGCGTCACCGTCTAACGGAGCCCGTCTCGCGCCCGCCACCCCTAGCGGGGCCGGGCGGGCGGGCGCTCGGCGCCCGGCGGACGGGCCGGATGTCGCTCCCGCCGGTACGATGGTGCCACGCTCATGCGGTGCATCGTCCTCGACTCGCCCGCGATCTCGTCCTGGGCGAACGCCGTCGCGGCGCTCCCGGCGCGCGCGCCCCTCCCGGCGCGGACCGTGCTCGTGCCGTCCGAGCGTCACGCGCACGCGCTTCGTCGCGCGCTCGCGTCGTCCGGGCGAGCTGCCGTCCTCGCGGGGACGCGCTTCGTCGGCCCGCTCACGGCCGCCATCGAGGTGCTCCGGCGCGCGGGCGTGGCGTTCTCCCCCGGCGAGGACGCGCTCCGCCCCGCGCGCCTCCTCGCGCTCTTCCGCGAAGACCTCGGGCTCGAGCACTTCGACGCGGAGCTGCTCCGGACCGCGCGCGGCTGGGATCGCGCGTTCGCGTCCGCGATCGAGGAGCTCGAGGCGGCGGGGCTCTCGCCGGCGGACCTCCCCGCGGACGCGGCGCCGTCGCGCGACCTCGCGAAGCTCTGGACCCGCGCCACCGCCGCGGCCGGGACGTCGCTCGGCGCGGCGCGTGTCCACCTCGAGGCCGCCGCCGTCCTCGCTCGTGAGCCGGGGGCGTGGCCGTTCCACGGACCGGCGATCGCGATGGCGACGGGGCACGAGGACGTGGCGGTCGCGCGGTTCCTCGCCGCGATCCCCGACGTCACGATCGCGCTGCGGGTGGTGCCGCCCGTGCGGGCGCGGCTCCTCGAGCGGCTCGGGCGGCTGTTCGGCGCGGAGGCGAGGAGCGCGGTCGAAGCCTCGCGGGAGGCACCGACCGGGCCGGAGGCGAGGACCGAGCGCGATCTCCTCGCGGCGCACCTCTTCGCCGACCCGAAGGTGCTCGCGGACCCGGCGCGGCCGCGCAGCGCCGGGGCAGACGGGACCGTCGACCTCGAGGAGCACGCGGGCATCGAGGCCGAGCTCGAGGCGACAGCGACCTGGGTGTCGCGGCAGGTCCTCGAGCGGAGGCGCCCGCTCGAGGACGTCGCGGTGCTCGTGCCCGCCCGCGATCCCCTGGCGCAGCTCGTCGCGGACCGGCTCGAGAGGCTGCCGTTCGAGGGCGGTCCGCTGCCCGTCCACGTCGCGGGCGGCGTGCCGGCCGTCGCCACCGCCGCGGGCGCGCGCGTCCTCGCGGTGCTGCGGGCGCTCGCGGCGGGCCTCTCCGCGGAGACCCTCGCGCCGCTCGTCCCCGCCTTGCGCATCGCCGAGCCGGGGACGGGCGAGCCGGGGCATCGCACGCACCTCTCGCACGGCGACGCGATCGACGTCGCGTACGGCCTCGGCACCGTGGGCGGCAACGCGGCGCGCCCGGAGGGAGCGCTCGACTGGGCCGCGCGCGCGAGCGCTCGCATCGCCGAGCTCGAGGCGGACCTCGCGCACGCGCGGGGCGGCGGCGACTCGGGCGCGCGCGACGCGGCGCGCATCGAGCGGCAGCTCGAGAACCTGCGCGCGCTCCAGCCCGCGCTCGCGATGCTCGCCGGCGTCGCGTTCTCGGTGGTGGGCGACGCACCGCTCGCGCTCCTGTGGACCGAGCTCCACTCGTTCCTGCGCCGGTGCCTGCTCGCGCCCGGCGACGGAGGCGCGATCGTGGCGCGGCTCGCCGAGTCGCTCGCGCCCGCCTGCGCCGGCCCGCTCGGGAAGGCGCTGACCGGCGCGGATGCGCTCGCGGCCGTCGAGGACCGGCTCCGCGCGCTGCGCGTGCCGCGCGGTCGCTTCGGCGCGCCGGCCGTGTACGTCGGGACCGTGGGGGGCGCGGCGGGGCTCGACTTCGGCGCCGTGCGCGTCGTCGGCCTCTGCGAGGGAGCCCTCCCATCCGCCACGGTCGAGGACCCCGTGCTCCCGGAGCGCGCGCGCGTCGCGCTCGAGCGCGCCGCGCCGGGGCGCGTGCTCCCGCTCGCCGAGGACCGCGTCGCCGCGCAGCTGGACGCGCTCGCCTCCGCGATCCGCGGCGCGCGCGAGGCGGTGGCGCTCTCGGCGCCGCGCGTGGACCTGTCCCGCACCGAGCGCGAGCCGGCCGCGCTGTTCGTCGACGCGGCCGCCGCGCTCGCGCGGCCCGACGCGGCGACCGGGGAGCGCGCCGACGCCGTGCCCGGGATGGCCGCGCTCCGGCGCGATCACTTCCGCCCCTCGGCCGCCGCGGCCGCGGCGTTCGGCGGAGCGCGGCCGGTGTCCGAGGCGAGCTGGCTCGAGCGCGTGGCCCGCGTCGCGGCCGACCTGCCCCCGCGCTGGGTGCGGGATCCCGTGCTCGACCTCGGACGCGTCGCCGCGCTCTGCGCGGCCACCGGAAGGCTCGGCCCCGCGGACGGCGTGCTCGGACCCGGCGAGCCGTTCCCGCCCGTCCCCGGCCTCGATCCGGCGTGCCCCATCTCCGCCTCGGGGCTCAAGGACCTCTTCACGTGCCCGCGCATGTTCCTCATGAAGCGCATCCTGGGCTGGCAGGAGGCCGCGGGCGCGCC
>DASSQM010000420.1:0-5717 GCA_035702465.1 Anaeromyxobacter sp.
CCCGCGCCGCTCGAGCCCGAGGCGCAGGGCGCGGAGCACCTTCCCCGGCGCGAGCGTCGCCGCCCGGGCCCCGAGGTGCGCGTTCGCGCCCGTGGGGTCCTTCAGGTCGGGTGCGCCGAGCTGGAACGCGAGCCCGTCGACACGGCGGCCCTCGAAGGCGAGGACGGGGAACGCGCCGTGCAGGAGGAGCGAAGGGTGCGCGGGCGTGCCGGCCACGGCGAACGAGAGCTGCCCCTGGCCGCGCAACGACGCCGCCTTCACGCCGGCGAGCGCGCCGAGGGTCCGCCCGAGCGCCGAGAGGTCGTCCGCGACGAGCGTGCCGCCGACCGCGAGGCGTTCCTTCGAGCCGCGCCCGCCCGCCTCGACGCGGACGCCGGGGACGTGGATGCGCAGGTCCGTGAGCCGGACCTCGCCGCCCGCCGCCGTCGCGAGGACGTGCACCGGGCCCATCGTCTCCTTGCCCATCGGCGCGGGCGGGACGCGCAGCTCGACGCGGCCCGCGAGGTCGGACGCCGACGTCCCTCCCCCCTCGGCGACCAGCATCAGCTCGACGTCGGACGGCACGCCGCCGGCCAGCTCGGCGAGGTCGACGTGACGGACCGTGATGGTCGCGCCGCGCGTGCGCCGGGCGGCGAGGTCGAAGTCCCCGTCGACCCGCGCCCGCGCCGACCCGGCGCCCGCGTCGAGGTGGAGCGAGAGCGCGTCGCCGTCCCGCCTCGCCTCGCCCTTGGCCGACACGGGCACGCGGAGGGGGTACGACGGCGAGAACGCGCGCACGATCTCCGGAGGGAGCACGAGCGACTCGATGCGCACGGCCGCGTGCGACGCGGCGTCGCGGTGCGCGGCGGCCGCGAGCCTCGCGGTCCCGAGCGCGACGGCGGCGCGGGCGTCCTTGCGCGCGCCGGCGCCGTCGGCGTCGACGCTCACGTCGAGCGGACCTTCGAACGGCGCCCGGAGCGCGCCCTTCACCGCGAGCCGCGCCGCGAGCGCCGACCCGACGGCGCTCGCGCTCCCGCGCGCGGCGAGGCCCTCCACGCGGACGTGGAGCGGGGCGCCCCCGGAGCGCTGCACCAGGTCCACGAGGGCATGATCGATCTCGAGCTCCTCGAGCACGACCGCGACGCCGCTCCCCTGCGACTCCTGCTGCGGCTCGGGCGCAGGATTTCGCGGCGCGATCGCGGCCTCCAGATTCGTGCCGCGCTCGTCCTGGCGGAGGCGGAGCTCCGGTCGGTCCACCCGCACGAGCGCGATGTCCAGCCGCTTGCGCACGAGCGGGAGAAGGCGCAGGCGCACCTCGACGACGGCCGCGCTCGCGACGCGCTCGCCCCCCGGATCGCGGAGCTCGACGTCCTCGAGCAGGAGATGCCCGCCGCGGAGCGACAACCGCCCGGCCGCGATCTTCCCCTCGATGGCCGCGTTCGCGCGCGCGACGACGAACGCCCGCAATCTCTCCGCGCCCGGCGGCGTCGCGACGATCGCGAGGGCCGCGACGACGAGCAGCACGGCGAGCCCGACGACGGAGAGCAGCGCGAGCGCGATCCTCCGCGCCCATCGCCGCACGCCGCCGGCGCTCCGGCGACCGCTCCCCCCCGACGCAGACAAGCCGCCCTCCCGGCCCGCGCAGGCTTCCCCCGAAAAATCTAGAACGCCTCCCCGATGGAGACGTGGAGGACGCAGGGACCTTCGGGGGCGCCGGCCGTGGGACCGCCGTGGCCGAGGCCGAAGCAGCCCGTCCTCGTCGGGTAGGAGAGCGTGCTGCCGGGCGGCTGGGTCACCGGCAGCGGAGGGCCGATGTCCGGGCGGAAGCCGAGGTCCACGCGCACCGGGCCGACGGGCGTGAGGTACCGCACGCCCGCGCCGACGGCGACGAAGATGTCGCTCCGGAACGCGCTCGCGGCGAGACGCTCGGCCGTGACGAACCCGGTGTCCACGAATGCGGCGATCACGATCGACGGCGTGACGCCGTAGCGGACCTCGAACGACCCCTCGTACAGGCCGTTCCCGCCGATGGGGACCGTGAAGCCGCGCGTCGTCGATCCGGAGACCGGCTCGACGAGCTGGGGCGAGAGCCTGCGCGTGTTGAAGCCGCGCATGTCGTTCCCGCCCGAGTAGAAGCGCGACACGATCGGGCTCGAGGCGTCGTTTCGCCCGGCGGGGACGAGCGTGCCCACCTTCACGCGGGCGGCGACGGTGAGCCTGTCCCCCTCGAGGAACGACGCGTACGCGCGCGCCTCCGGGACGACGCGGAAGTACGTGAAGCTCCCGCCGAGGATCCCGCCGCCCTCCTGGAGCGAGAGGGCGAGGTACTGGCCGTGCCGGGGCTCCTGGCGGTCGTCGCGCAGGTCCCACTCGACGAGCTGCTCCGCGTACGAGAGCAGGCAGTTCTCGGGGCAGCCGAAGAGCAGCGCCGGCGCGGAGCCGCCGAGCTGGGCGGATCCCGCCTGGAGCCGGTAGAACTCGAGGTTGTACGACGGCGTGACGGTGAGCCGGTTCGTGGGGGTGTAGACGAGGGCCACCCGCGCGCGGCTGCCGTAGTAGGCGTACGCCGGCTCCAGGCCGCGCTCGAGCACGAGCCGCGTCTGGGCCCGGAGATCGCGGAACCCGAACCTCGGCTGCTCGAGCTCCGCGGTCAGGCTGCCGACGAACCCGCTCTTCGCGCCCGACGCGGCGGTGGCGTAGAAGGTCGGGATCCACGCGTATCCGGCCCTGCCGTCGAGCGTGAGCTTGCGGAGGGTTCCGAGGAAGTCGCGGTTCACGTACGTGGAGGTGGCGCGCACCTCCTGGCGCGTCTGATCGAACGCGACGCCGCCGCCCACCGCGATGGTGCGGAAGCGCGACTCCTGCACGTCGACCTCCAGGGGGACGGTTCCGGTCCCGGGTTCGGGGGCGCCCGGCTTGACCTTCACGGCGCCGAAGACGCCCATCCGGAACACGCGTCCCTCGGCCTCCCGCTGCCCCTCGAGCGTGTACCAGTCGCCCGGCTTCGCGCCGGCCGCGGCCTGCTCCACGACGCGCCACGGCGGCACGCGGGAGGGCTTGCGCTCCCGGACCGAGATCTCGCCGAACCGGTACCGCGGGCCGTGGTCCACCCGGATGTCCACGTCGGCGACGCGCGTGTCGAGGCCCACCCGGACCTCGCCCGCGACCTCGGCGGCGGCGTAACCCTCCTCGCGGAGCGTCTCGAGCAGCTTCTCCTTGAGCCCCTCCCAGCGCCCGGCGAGGAAGATCCTGCCCGGCGCGAGGTCCACCTGCTCGAGCAGGCGGTCGCGGTCCTTCCTCGGGAGGTCGTCGATCCCCCGCACGTCGACCGTGCCGATGCGGGTCGGCTCGCCCTCTTCGACGGTGGCGACGAGGTCGACCTCGCGGCGGCCGCGCGGCTTCACCTCCTGTCCGGTCACCCTCGCCTGGTAGAACCCCCGCGATCGGTAGTACGCCTCGATCCGGCGCAGGTCCGTCTTCCACGCGTCCTCGTCGAAGTACCGCTTGCGCGAGAACGGGACCCAGCCGTTCTCGGTCGTGACGATGTGCTCCTTGACGTCCTTCGCGCTCACCTGCCGAGCGCCGTGGATCCGGATCGAGTGGATCTGCGGGACGTCGCGCTTCTCCCCCGTCGCGCAGCCCGCCGCCGCGGCGACGAGGATCGCGACCACTCCGCATGCGCTCGCGCGTCGTTCGAACGGATCCACGGCGTGCCAAGGGTGGCCCGCCCTCGGCGGAGCGGGGACTGTCACGCATGGGCTCGTTCGCGCCGAGCGGATCGCGACCGCCACGGCGGCAGGGCCACGCGGGGTCCGTGTGGGCGCATGTCGCGCCCGCGTGGTCACCGCGCACACCTCGGGGCCTGGTTCCGTGACGACCGTCACGCGTTTCGGGGTCACGGAGCGTGAGCGCCGTCACTTCCTTTCCTCTCCGCGTCTGGTGGACTGTGGCTCGTGAACGCGCGGTCCGGCCCATCCACTGTCGGAGAACGCAACCCGGGCGGGCCCGCCGTGTTGAACCGATCGGAAGCGATCTTTCGGAACCAGGAGACCCGCATGACCCGCCAACGCCTCCTCGCCGCAGCGCTCGCGCTCGGCCTCTCCGCGTGCGGCAAGTCCGCCGCCCCCGACTTCGCCGCCGGCACGCCGGACGCCGCCGGCCTCACGCTCGAGACCACCGGCGGCGCCGGGGACGGGCTCACCGCGGACGTGCCCGCGGGCGGGGCGGCGCTCACCGTGGCGTCGTCGGGCCCGGGCGCGCTCGCCGCGACGCTGCCGACCTGCCAGGACTACGAGTTCACCTGCAACATCCGCCGTTCCGTGAAGGGCGTGAACCTCTTCGTGCGCGCGGCGCTCGAGCCCGTCGAGGTGCTCGTCGCCGCCGGGCCGTCCGCGAGCCCGTCGGACGACGTGCGCGTCTACGGACCCGTGGCGCTGCCGCCCGCGACGCCCGTCGCGAACTTCCGCCTGAGCGTGAAGTTCGTCGGCGACGAGACGTTCCGCTGGAAGCTCGAGGCCCAGCCCACCTCGCCCGCGAACGCGACGTTCCAGCTCGTCATGGCCGGCCAGCTCCACCGCGGGGACCTGCCGCACCGCGGCCGCGGCGTCGTCGGGATCGACCTCGACGCGCTGCACGCCGTGAACGCCACGGCGTTCACCGGGCAGGGCAAGCTCCTCGCCGCCTTCGCGCACGTCGGCCTGCAGAAGGCGCTCGTGTTCGCGGCGCAGGGCTTCAGCGCGGATGGCGTCCAGACGCCGGTCAGCGCCGTCTTCGCGGGCTGGAAGAACGCCGTGGGCCAGGCGCGCGTGCGGCTCGCGGCGCTGAGCGACTTCGACAAAACGACGCCCCAGGACGAGCTGCTCCTCGGGCGCGCCGGGTACTGGCCCCTCCTCGGCGCGGGGCGCACGGCGGTCGCGGTGATCGGCGGCGACGTGCCGTCGCACAGCATCCCCGGCTCCTTCGACGTGAAGGCGTTCCTCGGCCTCGAGTGCTTCGGGCGAGGCCTCGAGGCGGACGTCACGTACCGCGCGCTGTGGACCTGCGGCACGAACACCTCGGTGGACCCGCACGTCGACGAGTGCCGCCCTGTCGACCAGTGGAACGCGACGAACGGCGTGGGCGTCGGAGCGGGCGGCTTCCCGGACGTCGGCGCGTGCGCGCCGGCCACCGACCTCTACGACCCGAGCGCCGGCGTCGACACGAACTCGAACTCGACCACCCAGGAGCCGGGCGCGCCCGCGGACCCGGGCACCCCCCCGAGCACGATGCCGGCGTTCTGACGGAACGGCGCGGATCCGCAGAGGCGAGAGGCCGGGGCCTGCGGGCTCCGGCCTCTTCGCTTCGCAGCGTCAGTCCTTCTTGCCGCCCTGGATGACGCCGAAGCGCGGCCGCCTCCGCTCGGGCGGGCGCAGCCTTCCGCGGAGGACCGAGTGCCAGGGCAGCGCGCAGTCGTGGCCCTGCCCGCGAAAGGTGAGGGTGCAGCGGATCCCCCACTCGTCGAGGAACACCTCCGGCGTGTCGCGCGGCACGACGAGCTTCAGGCGCACCACGTCCTCGCCCTGGACATACGCGGGCAGCTCCGTCCCCTGCGCGCCCGGCGAGACGTCGACGTACTCGATGGCGGTCGCCTCGCGGCAGGCCTCGAGCATCTCGGGGTACCGCCGCTGGAGCGCGAACAGCTCCAGGGCCCAGTCGGCCCAGGCCGGGCAGCCGGGGAGGCACGGACCGCTCGCGGGATG